>NZ_WYDS01000006.1 GCF_009914765.1 Halodesulfovibrio sp. MK-HDV
AAAGGTTAGAATGGAAAGCATTTTAACGTAAGAATAATTGGTTACCACATGGAATAACAACGAGTAACCGCGAATTTTGACTACGCAAATATGTCACCATGAATCCTCCCAAAGCACATACCCATAAAAGGGGTTAAGGGGCGAGCCCCTTGCGGGTGCAGGGCAGAGCCCTTGCCCGTCGGAGACCCGCCAGAGGCGTATTCGCCTACCCGTCGGAGATAAAAAAGCGCCGCAGGCCTAAGCAAACAAAAAAAGCCAGAACAAGTGTTCTGGCTTTTTGATTATTTTGTGATATGGAACAGGCTAGAATAAGAAATTTTTAATACCTGTGAACATAATCTGTGCAGAGAGCGCGGAGAGGATGAGCCCGCTGATTTTACTCATGATTGAGAGCCCGATGGTTCCGATAAGACGCTGAATCTGCGGAGCCACATAGAGCAGGCAACCTACGGAAAGGATAGCAGCGAGGAGCCCACAGCTACTTGCAATGCGCGTTGTGGTATCTGTGATCTGTGCACCCATAATGAGCAGGGTACCGATGGTTGCTGGGCCGATAACAACAGGGATAGCGAGCGGAACAACGCTGATGTCGCCGTCTTCGTCGATATCGTCAGGGTTTTTAATAGGCTTTTTGGTGCCTTGAATGAGGTGTACGGCAGAGATGAACAGGAGTGCGCCTGCACCAATTCGGAATGCGTCGAGCGTAATACCGAAGATCGCAAACAGGGTGTTCCCAAAATAGAACAGCGTGAACGCTGCGACGATAACAGCAAAAGTTGTGCGTATTGCTGTGTGGCGTTGTTTTTCTTTTGGCATATCAACAGTGAGTGCCAAGAACATACTGATCACGAAGAACGGGGTCAAAATGAAGAAAAAGCGTATGTAGGTTTCAGTAAAGGTATTGAAGATCATGGAAGTTGACATGGTTTTCCCTGCTATAAAAGACAATATCGTTGCTGGATGGTACGTTAAAAAATGTTTTGAAGTGCAAAGTGTGAGGACGCTTTTATGCCTGTTCGTGCAACTAATCAAGCGTTTTTTTTTAAGTGAAAAAATATAGCGTTTACAGTCAATTAAGCTCGTGAGCAAAGGGTGGAACATGAAGAAAGTTAACGCGGCGAAGACTCCGGTATATTTCTTTGGAACTTGTCTTGCGGATATGATGTACGCAGACTCTGCAATGGCAGCAATCCGGCTTATAGAACGGGAAGGCTATGAGGTTGTGTACCCCATGGAACAGAGTTGCTGTGGGCAGCCTGCATATAACTCGGGATTCCCGGAAGAAGCGAAAGATGTTGCGTGGAAGCAGGTGCAGATTTTTGCGAAACATGACTATCCGATTGTTGTGCCGTCCGGTTCCTGTGCGGGCATGATGAAGGTGCATTACCCGAAACTATTCAAAGATTCGCCCGATCTTTTCATAGTGAAGCGCTTTAGTGAAAGAGTGGTTGAGTTGACCACATTCTTACACCAGCACGCGAATGCACAATATGAGGACAAGGGCGCGCCGATTAAGGCAACGTGGCATTCTTCATGTCATGCAATGCGGGAAGCAAACTGTGTAGCCGATTCCAAGGCATTGCTGATGCAGCTGGGCAATGTTGAGCTGATTGAACTGGAACGCGAACGGGAATGTTGCGGCTTTGGCGGCACGTTCTCGATTAAACAACCGGAGATCTCCGGTGCCATGGTTTCGGACAAGGTTGCGGATGTTGTTGCAACTGGTGCTTCTGTGGTGCTGAGTGGTGACTGTGGATGTTTGCTGAATATTACAGGGCATATGGAAAAAGAAAAAATCGATGTAAAAGGCCAGCATATAGCGGAATTTATCTGGGAGCGTATCAATGGCTAGTAACGAGAAGTTCAATTTTGCGCAAAACGTGGCAGAGGCACTGGCGGACAGCCAGCTACGAGCGAACTTCCGTTTCGCTACGGATACACTTATCCAGCGGCGCGGCACTGTCTTCGCAACGCCGGAAGAGACGGAGTACTTGCGCGACGTAGGTAGCGCTATGAAAAAAGATGTGCTGGCGAACCTGCCGGATCTGCTGGAACGGTTCGAAGCACAGTGTATTAAGAACGGTATAATCGTGCATTGGGCAGAGACTGCTAAAGACGCCAACGAGCTTATTCTTTCTATTCTTGATGACCATTCGGCACAGAAGATCGTTAAGGGTAAATCCATGGCGTCGGAAGAAATTCACCTCAACTCTTATCTGGAAAAGCACGATAAGGAAGTTGTTGAAACAGATTTTGGTGAATTTATTATCCAGCTGTGCAACGAGCCTCCGTCACATATTATTGTGCCTGCTGTGCATAAGAACAGAAAGCAGATTGCAGAGGTGCTGGCTGAGCACGTGGAAGGCATGGAGTACACGGAAGACGTGGACGTGATGCTGGAAAATGTGCGCAGTACGTTGCGTGAGCATTTTAAAACAGCGGACGCTGGTATTTCCGGCGTTAACTTTGGCATTGTAGAGACAGGAACCCTGTGCCTTGTAGAAAACGAAGGCAACGGGCGTATGTGTACAACCGTACCGCCCCTGCATATTGCATTAATGGGTATTGAAAAGCTTATTGAGAACGTGGAAGATATTCCTGCAATCTACAGGCTGCTGTGTGGCTCCGCTACAGGGCAGCGCGTTACTACCTATTTTAATATGATCTCAGGTCCCCGTATGGAAGGTGAACGTGATGGTCCGAAGGAAGTGCATCTTGTATTGCTAGATAACGGTCGCTCAAGGATTATGAACGATCCGCAGCTTGGCGATGTGCTTAAATGCATCCGTTGCGGAACCTGTTTGAATCACTGTCCTGTGTTTACCCGTATTGGCGGCCATGCCTATGGTTCTACATATCCGGGGCCTATTGGTGAGATTCTTGTGCCGCAGCTTGAAGGATTGAATCCTAAAGGCGCTATTGCAACGGCATCCTCTCTTTGTGACGCTTGTTCCGAGGCGTGTCCGGTACGTATTCCGATTCCTGAAATTATCCGCCGTATGCGTGACGAAAGTTACGGTAACGGCGAACATGCAAGTGTTGCAGGGAACGGCTACAAAAAGAGTTGTATCGAAAGTATGGTTTGGCGCAGTTGGCGTATGTCGCAGACCTGCCCGACAATGAATAAAGTTATGCTGAAAGGGCTTGCGCTGTTCGGCAAGTGGATTCCGGCTGTTGGGCCGTTGAAGTCATGGATGAGTGTGCGCAGTAAGCCTACGTTCGGGAAGAATAGTCTGAAAGACTTAGTGAAGAAAGAGGGGGTGCGTCATGAGTAGTAGTACAGAAAGCAGAGAACGCATCTTGGGTCGCTTATACAACGCGCAGCAGTATGGACGCGATGCCTATATTCCGCAAAAAAAAGTGTGGAACATTAAGAATCGTTCCAAAGAAGAAAATATTGCAGAATTCACAGAACGCATGAGCGCTGTCCGGACAGAAGTTTTTCGCGCCAAAGGAGCAGCTTGGGTGGCTGAGCTGCAAAAGCTGGTGGAAGAACGCGGGCAAAAGACTTTGCTATATGCTCCGGCTACTCCTACAGGGAAGGCTTTGGCAGAGAACTGGAAAAAGAAGAGTTCTTGCAAGCTGGTAACGTGGGAAGGCTCTATTGAAGAGTACAAGGATGAGCTGTTTGCCTGTGATGGAGCTGTCACCGGATGCCTTGGCGGCATTGCGGAATCCGCAGCTGTTATCCTGTGGCCTACAATCGACGAACCGCGTCTTATGTCTATTGTTCCTCCGCTGCATGTTGTGGTGGTGGAAGCAAGCAAGATATATACGTCGTTTCAGGATGCCATTAAAAAATTAAAATGGAATGCGGCAATTCCTACGAACGCCTTACTTATTTCAGGTCCTTCCAAGACCGCAGATATTGAGTTGATTCTCCAGTTCGGTGTGCACGGGCCTACCGACTTGATGGTATTCATCACAGAATAGCAATACAGGTAATGGTTGCACTGAACAGTGCTACCTAATCTGGTAGAAAAACTTTGTAAGCAATCGTAAGTAATCAACACATTCCAGAATGAACCAAAAGCCAAACCCTCACAGCAAGTTACATTGCACAGGGTTTGGCTTTTTTTGTGTCATATTGGAGCAACCACACATGGAATTCTCGATAAAGGTACTGATCATCGTGTGTTGCAGGCGTCAGGAGGGTGTAAAGGGTATGTCAGTTAAGTTTCACTTGCAGGCTTTACAAGAAGTAGACTGCAAGGGTATTCTAACTCCACGGTTTGGTGTGATAGGGAAAAATTAACCGTCCCTGAACATCAACCGTGTTCTTTTTTTTCTCGTCAAAATTATGACAGTCTTATTAGATACTCAGTAATATCATTTTGTTAGAACTTTTTCGATATCGAACAGAGAGGGGAACCAGTGTACTACCGGCATTTCAAAGGAAAGTTCTATCAGACTGTTTCAGAAGCGCTCGATACCACAACAGAGGAAGTAGTTGTTATCTATCGAACGCTCTACGCAAGTGATTATGCATGGTTTACGCGACCAGCAGCGGAATTTTTTGGGGAAAAAGAGTTGGCAGACGGAACACGTGTGAAGCGGTTTGCACCAATAGAGAAAGATCAGTTGCCGAACGATGTGCAGGAATATTTGATGACACACCCTGTACAGAGCTTTCAATAACGCGTTGTAATCTTTGTTTCACCTATAAAAATCAGGGCATTGAACTGCGCAGAAAGTTTTTTTTTCTTTTTACATGCTTGAAAAAAACAGTTCAGTCCTGTAGCAAGTCCTAGACTGTATAGAAATCAGCACTTGTTGCTGCAGGAGGAAGATAGGATAATGAGCGAAACCGAAAACGATACCCAAAAAAAGAGCACGCCTTCTTTTGCGGCCGGCAGTTTGGGAGCCGTCCTCAATGAGAAAGAAAAAAAGTCTCTTCTTACATACATTGCACTCGGTATCATTATTGTTGAATGCGTAGTGACAGTAGTTGCTATTCTTCATGGTGTTACTAATCTGCACCCGACAGCTGAAGGGAATATGGAGTACCTTTTCCCTTGGAAAGCGTACCTTGTAGCTGTATTGCTCGCTCCAATTGCAGTTATGTTCATCATCCAGATTATCGGAATGGGATTCAACCGCTTTATCAACGGTGATCCTGTTATGAACGAAATCGACAATGAACATATTCCTGAAAAAATGCGAAACTGGATCCATCTTGTCAATGGCATGCCCACAACAATCCTCCTCGCAGGGTTCTTGTTCGTGGGTATGATCCTGTTTAATATGGATATTATTATCGATTTTGTTTTAAAGCTTGGACAAGCTGCGGCGGAACTCGCCATATGGATCAGTGTAGGGCTAGTCGTTGCATGGATCACAAGCTATGTCTGTAAAATGTACTTTATGTACCGCACCCGCCGAGTCGCTGAAGAATACGCGTTTAGACGCGAAGTTCTTGAACGTACCGGCATCGCAATCATTGATCAAAAAACTGCAATCACATCCGATGGCAGAATGCTGATCGCTGATGCAACTCTTGATGGTAAACGTCCTATCGATATCAGCCCCGAAAATGCTATCGAAGGTGGAACTGTCGTTGAGCCAAAATCTCTCCCGCCATCTCAGGCGGACAAGTTGTTATAGCAACACGAATGCAAAAAAAAGCCCCCGCATGCAGCGGGGGCTTTTTTTTTTGCTTTTTATTTTTTTGTTTTGCCTCCGGCGGCTTAAGAACCCTGTTACACTGTCGCTTTCTGTAATCTCTCGTACCTCGAGAACAGCTACCGCTTTGGAAAAGGGCTTCTTAAGAATCTCCTAAAACTTTTAGTTGCGAGGTAAGCACGTTTTTAATGTTGTTTTGCGGCTGAGGCTTTGGTTGTTGGAAAGATATATATTGTAATAAGAGCCTATTACAAATTGCTATGGACGAATGTAATGCCAACTAGCGCTTCCGATACTTTCTATACGCTTGCAGCGCTGCGGCGAGAGAGCCTACAAGCGCGCTGGAGCCTTGAATCAGGTCATTTCCTGTAAGTCCGCCTTGGCTTGGTGAGATTTCGATAACAGAGAGAAGGCCAAGCCCCACGAGCGGTATCCAAAAGCAACAAAGAACGAAAGCTGTAATGAGCTTTGCTCTGGGTATGAGCCGTGTAGCCACATATACGAGCACAAAGCCCCCGACGAGCGGGGCGAAGATTCTGTCATAGTAGAATGTTCCGGCTAGATGCACACTCATCATTCGGAAAATGAAGCCGAATGAGATCATGATTGCGAAGAAAAGGGGTACAAGTAGCAGCCAGCGAACCCATTCTGGAATTTTTTGATACGATTCAAACATATTTCTCTCGGCATTGCAGATGACTACAACGAAAGTTATAATAATAAAATCGAAATGTTGTGGCTGGTGTGAAGTGTATATGTTTTAAAAAAGTCCAGAGGCAGTGCGGAGAAAATACGCCACTCTAGGTAGAGAATATGCCTGTGGCAGCAGTTTCAGCAATTCTTATTTCCTTGCTCTTGTCGGTTTATCAATGGTGTCACAAAGTAGATGTAGTAGATTTATCTCAATCCGTGCGTAGGGCTTTTATGTAATCAAATAAAATAGCACAATAAGATAGAGAGGAATCTTGGTATGGCCAAAAAAGATACAATGAAAACAGCCTTTGGACGTCCTGTCGGGAACGATTTGAATTCATTGACTGCTGGCGAACGCGGGCCTGTATTGATGCAGGATGTGCATCTTTTGGAAAAACTTGGACATTTTGACCGTGAACGCATTCCAGAAAGGGTTGTGCACGCTAAAGGCGCTGGCGCGTATGGCTATTTTGAAGTGACAGCAGACGTTACCAAGTACACAAAGGCAGCTTTTTTGTCCTCTGTGGGTAAAAAGACAGATGTCTTTGCCCGTTTCTCCACCGTTGGTGGCGAGAAGGGTAGTGCTGATGCAGAACGCGATCCACGCGGTTTTGCGTTAAAATTCTACACGGAAGAAGGCAACTACGACATGACAGGCAACAACACGCCTGTGTTTTTTATCCGTGATCCACTAAAATTTCCTGACTTCATTCATACCCAAAAGCGCGATCCTGCAACAAACCTGAAAAGCGCAACCATGGCGTGGGATTTCTGGTCACTTACGCCGGAATCTATCCATCAGGTAACGATTCTGTTCTCAGACAGGGGAACACCAGCCACCTTCCGTAACATGAACGGTTACTCCAGCCACACATTCAAGTGGTACAACGATAAGGATGAATATTTCTGGGTGCAATACCATTTCAAAACTGACCAAGGCATTAAAAACTTTACCGGTGCCGAGGCTAAGGAAATGTGCGGGAAAGACCCCGACCATGCAACCCGTGATCTTTATGAATCTATCGCAAATGGCGATTTCCCGTCATGGACGCTAGAAATGCAGATTCTTACTCCTGAGCAAGCAGAGGTGTTTGAGTGGGATATTTTTGATATCACAAAAATTTGGCCGCACAGCCAAGTGCCGCCGATTACCGTCGGCAAGCTTGTGCTTAATCGCAATCCTGAGAACTATTTTGCAGAAGTTGAGCAGGCAGCCTTCAACCCAAGCAGTCTTGTGCCCGGAATCGGCGTATCTCCGGACAAAATGCTTCAAGGGCGTCTCTTCTCCTACCACGACACGCATCTGCATCGTCTAGGCACAAACTATCATCTTATCCCTGTGAACCAGCCTAAGCATTCACCGCAGTTGAATCAGCAGCGTGACGGTGCCATGCGGGTAGACGATAACGGACTGGGCAGACCGAATTATTGGCCGAATAGTTTTAGCCCAATCGCACCTGAAGGAAAAAATGAAGAGCCGGATATTCCATTGGAAGGTGCCGGTTCCCGATACGAATTTGCACACAAGAATGATGACTTCGTACAAGCCGGAAATCTCTATCGTGAAGTTATGACAGATGCAGACCGCAACAGTCTCATAACCAACCTAGTAGGGCATATGGCAGACGTACCGCTTCGCATTAAGCTACGCCAGTGTGCCATCTTCTATCTGGCAGACAAGGATTACGGCGAACGTGTCGCGAAAGGGCTTAAGCTTGATCTAGAGCATGTTCGCAAGCTCGCAGGCATGACGCAAGAACAGCGCGTGGCTGAGACTGCAACTTGTAGCAAACTTGTTTTTTGCCTCCGGCGGCTTAAGAACCCTTTAAAAAGGGCTTCTTAAGAATCTCCTAAACTTTTCATTTGCGAGGTCTTTCTTTATTTAAGCTTGCCTCGCGGCTTTCCACCCCATTACCTTTCCATTAAAAGGGCTGTCCTGACTATAGGGGCAGCCTTTTTTGATATCCTGACTCTACGGAGTAACATTTCTTTATTGTTCTTTAGAGTTAGTGATCGCATGACGGGGTTTTCTATCTGTTTGGTATAGTTGACATAGATTTAGTCGAGGTGTAGCACCTTTAATCTTACCAATAATAAGAGAGGTTTTTTTGAATAGAAGAATGGATCTTGTGAAACTGGTTGTTAGCGCGAGCCGCAATCAGTAATGTTTTTTAGGATGTGGTTCACATGATGTGAATTACGCGTCCTGTTTTTGATAGCGATTTGTTTCGCTCATTACTGACACTGTCCTTGTTTGGACAGTTTTGTCGTTCTCGTCTGGCAACCACTATTTTGCGTATAATATCGGGATAATATAGCAACCATGTTGCGCGTATTGTCTATTCATATTTGTAAGTCGTCGTACCGGCTATACAATGTTATTGCACACAGGAGTGGACCAATGCTGATTAGAAACGAACATAAAAACGACGTTGATCGTATTTCCGAGATACAATTTGCCGCATTCGACGGGCATCCTATTCATGCCGGAGCTGCGCCCACAGAGCATCTTATAGTTGAGCGGTTACGTGCCGCAGACGCGTTAACGCTTTCGCTTCTGGCGGAAGAAAACGGAGAAGTTCTTGGGCATATTGCCATATCGCTCGCAATCGTAGGTGAATGCAATCAGGGCTGGTATCTTCTTGGTCCTGTTGGGATTGTACCCAATAAACAGCGCCAAGGAATAGGGTCTGCATTGATCCGTGAAGTTTTAATGCAGCTACAGGGAAGCCGTGCAGAAGGTATTGTTCTGGTAGGTGATCCAGAATACTACAACCGTTTTGGTTTCAAGAGCTTTTCAGGGCTTTCATACTCAGGAGTCCCCGAACAGTTTATTCTGGGTTTTTCTTTTTCAAACAAAGATCCGGAAGGCGAAATCATAGCGCATGAGGCTTTTCGTACTCCCAAATTAGAGGTGAAAAGTCCCCCGAAGGAGAGTGAAACTCCACGTCGTTCACGTCATTACCTTTCCGTATCTCACCGTAAATAGCGCATTTGCCACGGGGCTAGGTATTTACCAACTCTTGTAGCAAGCACGTGTTGTTTCAATAAAGAAATACGAGTTGTGAGAAGCAATTTGTGTTCTCACCAAAGTCTAAAAATGCTGTGTAATCTGCATTTGCAGAGCTTGCCCATTGTTGATTGCAGTTACCGTGATTGCAGTTGTCAGGAAGTGTAGGCACACAGTGCATCGAAACATCAAAATAGTGTTTCAACATAAAATAAAAAGGCTGTCCTTCATTTGGAAGGACAGCCTTTTTTTGTAATTATCGGCAAGGAAACGTTGTTTTGAAACAAGAATTGTAGAGCTACTACGAGTTTTTTAACGCAGTCTGGCTGTTTCCGTTACTTGAAGACGTAATGGAGCGAGGTACTGCGGTAAAGAGGACAAAACAATGTGTCTCGTATTGCTTATTGAATTAAGCTGACCTCAAAACTTCTCAGCTGTTTCAAATTTCCTCTGGCTTGGATCTTCTGCATTTCTACCAACTGTAGAAGGCGGTAGTTTAGCCATGTGTCTGAAAGTAATTGATCGGTAATGCCAAGAGTTTCACCAACAATTCGGGCGGCATTTACGAATTCGTTTTTGCAGTTATGAAGGAGCAGAGCGTCGTAATATCTTTCATCAACGGTCACAACTGCTTCATTTTTCCAAATACGCAATGTGCCGTTTTGCTGAACAGTTTGATTCCAGTTTCTAATAAGCTCATGTTTTCTTTCGGGTGAAATCTTTGTTTCAGTTCCAATGAATGAGCCTAATTTTTCTGGAGTATACTCGCCTGTTCCTCTGGCTAATGAAATTTTATTATCTAAAGCAACTTCATAGAGTTCTTCAAAATCCTGAAGTTGCTTCACGACCATTTGAAGCATGAGTTGTTCTGGCGCATTTTCACAATGCCAAAGAATAACTTTGCAATCTGTAAAATTTTCAGGAGAAGGCCACGATTTTATTGCCAGCTCAACGTATTTTGCAAATTCTTCATCATCTGGATCAATGCTGTTAATCAGCTTTTTTCCGAATTCGATTCTGTCTTCTATAGTCTGCAAAGGGCCATTTGAAAGATCGTCATTGATTGAGATTACGTCTTGATTCAAGCGATACTCGTTTATGATGTATCGCAGGCTCCCCGCAGCTGACGGGCCAAAAATTATATGCTTTGTTTGCTTCATCATAATTCACCATAAGTAAGTTACAGCAGGAAACAATGTATAACATTGGGAACAGACCTTTCTTCATGAGGTCTCATAATTTCATATGATCCATATTGCACTCGTCTAACCTTCCTTTTTACGAAAGATTCAGTTGGCAAGAGAAGCACTGTGAAGCCGCTAGAGCTTTTTAATCCCTTTTCGTTACGCTTTGGTCAACTGCCAGCAACGGTAGCAGCCGAGGGCGGAGCGGATAAGCGTCATGGCGCCGGTTGCGAGCCAAATCCACATAACTGGCTGTGGTGGCTGAAACATTGTGATGAGCATAATGAATCCGATACCGATGATGCAGGAGATGCACATGGCGTTTCGGGTAAATGCAAAATCACCGATACCCCATAGAATACCGTCTGTTGCGTAGGATAGCGAGTTTGTTGGCTGAAAAAGAGCTACAATCGTCCATGCGGAATAGAACACAGCATATGATGCTGGCGGGATAAGCAATTCTGCAAAAAGGTCGGCTCCTGCGATCATAAGACCGCCGATTATGATGCCGGTTATGAAGCTGTATCCGAATGTTTGACGGATAACTTGCTTGATCATGAGGGTGTCGTTTTTGCCTTTGAAAAATCCTGTGAGACTTTGTCCTGTGATGGCGAATGTATCGAGCAGCATGGTGCTGAACATAACAAATTGGCGAATACCTTGATGCGCTGCACCTTCGATTGCGCCAGCTTGTGTGGCGGTGCGTGTGCAGTAGAGCAGGAAGGCAATGACAAGCCCTGTACGGACAGTCATGTCCCAGCCGATGGAGAGTAGACGTCTGCAACGTGGAGCATCAAATATTGGTTTGATGCCGAGCTTTTTGTGTAATGCGTAGAGCGTGATTGCCATGCCGACATACTGACTGAAGGTTGTAGCCAGTGCTGCGCCTGTGACGCCAAGCTCTGGAAACGGGCCGATACCGAAAATGAGTACCCAGTCGAGCACTACGTTGAGTGCGTTCACAACGGTGGTGACGATGAGCGGCGTACGCATGTCTTGTAATCCACGAAAAATACCGAAGGAAGCCATGGTAAAGAGCACGGCGGGGCCACCTGCGAGTCTGCATGTCATGTAGTCGATGGATAGATTTTGCATGACGCCTTCAGCGCCCATGAATTTTGAAATTTGTGGCAGGAAGAATATGGGTAACAGGGCTGCTATAAAACCGATGGCGAGCGAAAGAATGAGTGCTGTGCTGGCGGTGGTTGCAGTTTCTTTTTTGTTTTGTGCTCCGACACAGTGCGCGATTTCTGTCTGTGTTCCGATACCGAGGAAGTTGAAAATCCAGAACGCGGAAGAAAGCACCATGGTGCCGATACCGAGAGCTGCTAACGGCTCTGTACCAAGCTTGGCAACGAATGCGGTGTCTACCAGACCGGTAAGCGGCTCCGCGATGAGGGATAAGAGCACTGGAACAGACATGCTTGCAAAGGTTTTTGCAGGCGATTTTCTGTATGCATGTTCGTTCAAGGACTCTGTAGAGGTACTCATTAATCGTTACTCCAAAAAAAATTGATCAACACAGAAAGATAATTCCTTGCGGCTTCCAACGACGTAATTAACGGATGGCTCTCGCATAATAAAAGTTTTAGGAGAGTCCAGAGAAGCCCTTTTCCAAAAGGGTTCTCTGGCCGCCGGAGGCTCGTCGAAGACCCGCCAGAGGCAAAGATCTCGTCGAAGACCTACCAGAGGCACAAGTATTATCGAAGATCCACCAGAGGCAAAAAAGCCATCAGAGACACAGGCTCGCTAACCACATAGCCGCCTCACGGATACCCGCAACCAGAGGCAAAAAAAATCTGCACCCAATAACTTGGATGCAGATTTGTTGATAGCTGTCGTAGCGATGCTACTCTTCGTCAACAAACGGGTTGAAGTACCCGAAGTTAATCCAAGGACATGCCTTTTTGAGTCTTTTTCTAAAGAAGGTAAAGCCCATACTTGCACCAAAGTCGATACCGTCCAGTAACTCCAAGTACATTTCCGGATCAATATTAAGGTTACGAAGCTGAACGAAATCGAGCTTTGTATCCGTAATAAGGTTCACTAACGCTTCAAATTCCGGTTCGGAATCTGTTACGCCAGGGAAGTAGAGCAAGTTGAGTGAAACCCACTTGTTGCGTGCTTTTGCTTCCAAGATGGACTGTTTTACATCCGCAAAACAGTAGCCGTTTGGACGATAGTAGCGGGTGTAGACTTCTTCTCGGGCAGAGTTAAGGCTTACACGGATGGATGACAAGCCTGCGTCTGCAAGTTCTGCCACTTTGTCCGGTAAGGAAGCGTTTGTGTTCATGTTGATGGTACCGCGTCCGCCTTCTGCACGGAACATGGTAATCGCTTCGGTGATCATTTTTGCTTCAGTCAGCGGTTCGCCTTCGCAGCCCTGACCGAATGAGAAAATTGGTTTTTCTTTTTCGTTCGTTGCATGGTGACGCATTACGCCGCAAACTTCTTCCGCTGTCGGGGTAAAGTCCAGACGATCCTGCGGGGAGGCACAAATTTGGGAAGTGTTTTCCTGAAAAGAAATACAGCCGATACAGCGGGCGTTGCAGGTACGGGACGTAGGCAGTGGTGCCTCGTAACGACCGATTGCAAGGTTTTTTGCTGCCGGACAGGAGTACTTGAGCACACATTTGTTCATAATGTGCTGCATGAGACGGTTTTCTTTGTATTTCTCTAAAATTACGTTGGCAAAACGGTTAATTTTTTTACCGGAGAAGCCTTTGAAAACCTGACGTACGTCCTGATCTACTCTTTTTGCTGCTACATAAAATTTGCCGTTGGCAAAGCCTACAGCGCCGTATGCAAACAGCGGCAGGGTAGGTGCGTCATCATCGCTTTTGTAGGCGGCGTGGGCAGTAAGAGTATGTGCAGGCGCAACAAATGCTGCCACTGCAAATTCTTCCATCTGCTCAACTTCGCCGTCTTCTCCGTCCAGACCAAGTGCACGGCGACCCGGCAGCATGAAAATGTCACTGCCTTCAGGAAGCGGCATGAGCTCATCCGGACGCGGCTGAGCGAGGTCGTTACCACGGCGGCACAGCATAAGCAGTTCTGGATGATCGTAAATGTTACCGTCTTTGTCTGCCACAAGAAGCTTTGGGCGAATATTTGAAGAAGCCATTATCTCTCTCTATAAAATAACAGGCGTAGCCGCCTGTGTAGTGAATTTGTTTGAGTTGGTTGTGTCATACATAAAAGTGTACATGCTGGCAAAAAGTACTTTTCTGGTCGGGTTCCATTTTTCGCAGAGAAAATAAAAAATATATATGGCCTTAAGATAGTTGAAAAAGATCCGATAGGTGTTTCAGGTAGATTTTGTCTGTTACAAATGATGCACATAAAAACATTAATATCTATTGATGGTTACAGTTCTTTTTTTACCGGAAAACCCCTGAAGGTCATTGCCGGAGAACATAAGCCAACATATAAATCGGTTCGCTGCATCTTCGTACACATTTGCGGAAGTTCATGGCTCTATTCGAGTCGTGTTGCGTTAAGCATATAAGATTTGTTTTTTTGAATGGAGCCACTTGGTATGGAATCTATGTTTTTTATTGTTCTCGCGTGCGGTGTCACCCTGATTCTTATTCTTTTGTCATTGCTGAAGAAGTATAATGATCTGCGCGATACGCTTGCAACGCTTGAGACAGAAAACAATAGTATGGAAATGAAAAAGGACGCTTACGAAGCTGAAATTGGCTCGTTAAGTGAGCGTATAGCAGAATATACAAAAGAATACATGCTGCTGGAACGGTCTCTTGCGGAGTCCCGACAGGCAGAAAATGAGCGTGTTTTAGAAAAAGAACGCTACAAATATATGTCGTTTGTTGAATACCTGCTGTCTAAAGGACATATCGATAATGAAGATGTCGCAAAGGCTGAAGCGTATAAAAAGAGAAATATCAGTTCGATGGGAGTGGCAGAAGTGCTTGTGCTCTTTAACCGCATCTCCGGCGAGAGTATGAAGCAATATCGCGAAGAATTTCGCACTGCTACCGGACAGTAGTACTATCATTCCATAGAATATTCTGCGGCGCAGACGATTTTTTACATAAAAATTGTCTGCGCCGCTTGCATATTATACAACATTCGTTTGTAATGCCGCCGTTGTTGTTTGTTCCATAGCTCTTTCTACGCACACAATAGGAAGTGATAACATGTCTATTTTGACAAAAAACGCGGCACTTGCCGGTTTGTTAGAAACACATATTGATGAGTTAGTAAAAAAAGAGCGTTTGGAAGCTGATGTTATCAGACAGGCTATCGAAAAAGGTACCATGGTACTGCTCGGTAACCCTGAACACCCCGATGTAATTCCGACGCTGGTTGGTCAACCGGCGTCTGTTAAAGTTAACGCCAACATCGGTACCTCACCGTTGAAAAACGATGTACGCTGTGAAATGGTTAAGCTGCAAACTGCCATTAACGCAGGTGCTGATACCGTGATGGATTTATCCATCGGTGGTGATCTCGATAAAATCAGAAGGGAAATGGTTTCTTCAACCAAGCTTCCATTGGGCACCGTTCCAATGTACGCAGTTGCTCAGGTTTACCTTGATAGCGACCGCGATCCTGCTGATATTCAGCCGGATGAGCTTTTTGCAGAAATCGAAAAGCAAGCAAAGCAGGGCGTAGACTACATGACCGTTCATTGCGGTCTTACTATGCGCGGTGCTAAGTTTGCTACAGACGGTAGCCGTACCATGGGTATTGTTTCCCGTGGCGGTTCCATCCTCGCTCGTTGGATGTTGAAAAACGACAAGGAAAACCCGCTTCTCACCGGATACGATCGTATTCTTGAGATTGCACGCAAGTACAACGTTACTCTTTCCCTCGGCGATGGTCTTCGCCCTGGTGCTGGCACCGATGCCGGTGACGCAGCACAGTGGGAAGAAGTTATGGTACTCGGTCAGCTGGCTAAACGTGGCCTCGAAGCTGGCGTTCAGTGCATGATCGAAGGACCGGGACACGTTCCTTTGAGTGAAGTAGAAGCTCAGATTATCAGCATTAAAAAGCTTACCAACGGCGCACCTCTGTACGTACTCGGACCGCTCGTTATCGACAGCAGCCCGGGCTACGACCACATTGCAGGCGCAATCGGTGGAGCAATCGCTGTTAAAGCTGGCGTTGACTTCCTCTGCTACCTGACTCCGGCGGAACACCTTACACTGCCAAGCATCGAAGATGTTCACGCAGGCGTAATCGCGTCCCGTATTGCTGCGCAAGCCGCTGAAGCCTGCATGGGCAGACCAGCAGCTGTAGAACGCGAAATCGGCATCTCCCGTGCGCGTAAAGCTCTCGATTGGGAAGGCATGAAAACCCTCGCTCTCGATCCGGAAATGGTTGATAAGCGTAGAGAAGAACACAAAGACCATCGCGAATGCGCCATGTGTGGCAAATTCTGCGCTTACAAGATGATCGAAGAAGATCCTCAGTGTTCTAACTAATCTCGCACTCTAAAAGACCTGATACATTTTATGTATCAGGTCTTTTTTTGCGTCTTCTATTCTATTTTTTTTATGTTGTTGCCTCTGGCGGGTCTTCGACGAGCCATCGGCAACGCTTGCCAGCGGGGCTTTAAGAACCTTTCTAAGGAGAAAGGTTCTTAAAAATCTCCAAAGACTTTTATTATGCGAGGGCAGCACGTTTTTTGCCTACTCTCGCGGCTTAACTCTCACTACCTTTCCAAAAAGAAAAAGGCTGCCCCTATTATCTTGGGACAGCCTTTTTTATTAATTCAGTCAGTGGGATTAAGCCGCGTGAAATATCAAGTGACGGGCTTTTTTCGCATAATAAAAGTCTTTGGAAAGGGGTCTGGGGAAGAACCTTTCTACAGAAAGGTTTTCCCCAGCCGTCGGAGACAAAAAAAGCGTCGCAGACTCACCGGAGGCTCGTCGAAGACCCCCCAGAGGCAAACGTTAGGCAAAAATAAAATTGTTATTTGGCTGTTACCCCGTTCACAACGTTTTGAGGTGTACCGTTGATGAACGCTGCTATGTTGTCGGCAGCGATTTGCATAAGCGCCATGCGTGCTTCGATGGTTGCCCATGCGAGGTGTGGGGTAACGAAGGTGTTGGGCGTAGAAAGGAACGGATGATTCTTTGCGATTGGCTCTTCGCTTACAACGTCTACGGCTAGTCCGCCGAGGGTGCCTGCGTTGAGCGCGTTTGCCACTGCTGGCTCGTCAATAAGTGGCCCACGGGCTGTGTTGATGAGGATGGCATCGTTTTTCATGAGCTTGAGAGACTGCTCGTTAATTATGTGCTTTGTGTCTGGAGTAAGCGGGCAGTGCAGAGTTATTATGTCTGATTTTGTGAGCACTTCGTTCAGTTCTGCGTAGGCAAAATTGTCGTAATTTGGCAGCGGCTTGGGGCGCGGTGCGTAGGCAAGGATGTTCATACCGAAACCGTTGGCGATGCGCGCTACGTTGTTGCCGGTGTTGCCAAATCCAATAATACCGAGAGTTTTACCACCAATTTCGCGTTGAGGCGTGTTCCAGAAACAGAACTGACCGTTTTGTCCCCATTCTCCTTGCTTTACTTGCTGGGAATGTAAGCTTATTTGTCTGTAACATTCGAAGATAAGCGCAAAGACGTGTTCTGGTACTGCGTTGTTAGCATAGCCGGGGGTATTGGTTACCGGAATCCCGAGATCGGCAGCGGCTTTGATGTCTACGACATCGTAGCCTGTGGCTAGCACCCCAATATATTTAAGATTCGGCAGCTGCTGGAGCGTTTCTTTTGTGAGCGGTGTTTTGTTGGTAAGCAAAATTTCTGCATCTTTACTGCGCTGAATAATGTCTTCTTCTTGAGTTTTTTCGTAAAGGGTAACGGGATGGATGTTTTCTATAGGAGTCCACGGGTTATCGCCGGGATTAAGCGTTTGGCCATCAAGAATTACCGTCTTCATTGTTCGTTACTCCAGTATTGTTAGTATCCCTTGCTTTTGCAGAGATATTTGTATTTTAGGCAGTTTGTTAAGAAGTGTTTTTCTGCGTTCAATTTTGTTAATGCAACAGCAAAGTTAGCCGTTTTACTGTATGCAAGCCTTAGAGTTCGGTAAAGTGTATTTCTTTTACCATTCGTTCGGCACTTATTTGCTTTATGCCCTGTGTATAGTACAGTGTCACAGTCAAAAGCGTTAAAACATATTTTTTGTATGAGGTTAGTAGTGCGTGTAGCAATACGTATAGTTTTTTATTTCTTCCTTACGGTAGCCGTTTGTCTCGGTGGTCTTTTGGCGTATGCGGGATGGTATATCCAATCTTCCAATTTTCCAGAACTGATTGAACGTAACCTCACAGAGGCGACGGGGTATCAGTGGAATATTAATGGTGAGTTGGATCTTTCTATTGTCCCGTTGGCCATTGAAGCCTCGGACGTGAAGGTTGTTGATCCTGACACAGGCACAGCTATTGTGAGCGTAGGCGGCGTACAATCCAGCGTAGACATTCCAACACTCCTTGAGGGCAAGATCTTCATTGATCATTTGAGCTTGCAGGACTTGGAAGTTGTTCTTTCTGATGAACTGCTGACGAGAGATAAAGACGACATGGCCGATGTTGATGTGAAGTTCTCCATGGGTGATATCGCCGGTGGTTTTGACTTGCAGGGCATCGATATTCAACGTGGCCGTGTGGTATGGGAACGCAAAACTGACAACGGAAAAGATTTTGTTGCTGCAACAGATATGAACTTGCAGGTTAATTTTAGTACAAAAACATTATTCGATATATCGTGCGCCATTGAAAGCAATATTGTGCCTACACAGGGGCAGTTGCAGCTGGTTGGCGAGACTGACTTTACGTCCAAAACCCTTACTATCGAAAACGTTATCGGTACGCTGGACTGGACTGGCAGTGTAGAACTGGAAGGGCGTGTTGTTCCTACAGCTATTAACGTCGTGTATGATGTAAACTGGCCTTCGGGTGAAGTTAAACTTACTGATGTTAAGGCAGAAGTTGCCAAGGGCAGACTGGCCTTTAATGGTAAGCTTACAGATAGTACCAACGAGAACTGGAAGCTTGCCGGTGATGCTGTTGTGCAGGACTTGAGCTTGTCATATTGGTTTGGTTTTACTGAGAACTTGCCGACTAGCTTGAATCACGCACTTGATAGCATTGACGGTACACTTACTGTTGTGATGACAAAGGATCGCGTGTGGTCTGACAACTTGAAAGCTGATGTGCTGGGCATGAAGCTTACTGGTGTCGGCGGCGTTAAAGATTTTTCTGCCCCGGTGATCTATATTGATGCTAAGGGCAATGACATTGATGTAAACAAAATTTTTCCAGAAATAGGCCTGAACCCGCCGAAGGTGTTACCTAAGCCGACGGATGATTCTCCGCCAATTTTCCGCTACACGCCTGATGAGCCAGCAGATGCTAAACCGGCTGCAAAGAAAGTTGCTAAATCTGCATCAAAGACTGATCCGAAAGCAGTATCAAAGGCGTCGCCTAAAAAGGGTACTGAAAAAGCGGCTGCGGATAAGAAGTCAAAAGCCAAAGCTAAAACCAATGCCAAGGCTAAAGCTAAAGACGACCCGCTTGACGATTTTTCTGTGGGCTACGATATCCGCGTAGGTGCAAAACGCGCCACGGCGTATGGCTTTGTTGTGAACGATCTTGCGTTCCGTTGCTGGCCAGCGCCGAACAATGACACGCTCACTTCCTATAAGATTGGTAACGCATACGGCGGCAGTCTGGATTCCGTGCTGACTATTACCGATGATCTTCATTTGAAAGCCACATTCAAAAAAGTGAAAACAGCAGAAATTGCCCGTATCCTTACAGGCGATGCACTTATTGCAGGTGTTGCGGGCGGCACAATCGATGTGCGTGCAAAAGCACGTACCGTGTTTGGTCTGGTCGCAGGGCTTGGCGGCAAGATTAATGCTGTTTTTAGAGATGGGTATGTGAAGTCTCTGGGTAAACAGCGGGCTGACGGTAAAATCGCATCCAGCAAAAACTTTTTTAAAGAACTGAAAATTGATTTGTCCGGTAAAAGCCTGACAAAAGTGCCTGATAAAGCTGGTAATGACCTTCCATATTTTTGGGATCTGTCTGTGTTTTTCGACAGAAAAGATTCCGCTGTTTCGTACCTTACCAAAGTTAAAGGTCCGATCACTATGAGCGCAAAACGGGTGTTGCCTGTGCGCGGTGATAATGTCGATCTGGATATGACCTGGAACGGAACTATGGCTGTAAACGAAACACGGGTTCCGCTCACAGCACGTCTGGTAAGCAAGTGCACATACAATATGGAGACAGAAGATCTGTCTATCCGTGACGGTATGTTTACCTTTGACAACCAGAGCTTCAGAGTTGAGGGCAACGGTAAGCAGTTTATTACTGCGCCTGAAATTAAGGGTACTTTTGCGGGACAGGAATTTGATCTGCGACCGCTTTTAACTACGCTTGACCTGTTGCGCTGGCAGCCGCGTGATGCAGCTGCATTCAGACGTGCAAGTCTGCGTGGTGAATTTGATATACGTAAAGGACGCTACGCTCTCTATAATGTAGTAGGTTACGTGGATGATTCCGCATTGAAAGGTTCTGTGCTGGTTAACCTTAACGGTACAATTCCAACCATACGTGCAGACGCAGCTCTTGGTGATATTATGCTGACGCGCTATTTCCCACCGGAAGATGTGGATGTGCGTGCTGAAGTTTTCAATGAAAAACCGTGGGATCTGGATTGGTTGAACAAAATTGATATGAAGGGCAGTTTGAAAGTAAGTTCCCTGCGCTTTGATCCTATTGATGCACAAGATTTGGTAACGCCTATTAGCATAGGTGATGGCAAGGTGCAGATAGGGCCGTTGGAAGCAACCATGTATAATGGTACGTTCTCCGGTGAATTCGGGGGTGTTCTCAACGGCAAGCTGGATAGTAAAATTGTGGCTAATGCCAACAGCGTAGACTTGGCGCTGGCATCAAAGGGTGCTGCGGGCGAAGATTACCTTGGTGGAATGGGCACAGGCTATGTGGAAGCCCATGGGCAACTAGGTTCCAGCTACGACATACTTGCAAACCTTGATGGCATCTGGGGTATTTCAGTAAAAGACGGCTTCTTCGGATTCAGCAAAGATAAAAAAGGCAAGATCCAAAAAACAACATTCACCTCCGCGGTGAGTGATGGTGATATTAAACAGGGCGTTTTGAGTAGTAACAATACAGCTGTTGTTTCACCTTTTGTTGATATGCGCGGTGGCGGTAAAATCGACCTGCCGAAGAGGCATATTGATTACAAGGTAAACGTAACATACGCCCGTATCCCAACGGTTCCTGTAACCATTGTGGGCGACTGGAATGATCCTAAAGTTACGGTGGACGGCTTAAGCGTTGTTCCGCGTACTGTCGGTAAAATTGGCGGTGGTGTTTTCTCCATTCTTAAGGATGCCGTACTCATTCCATTTAGAGCCTTGGATTTACTCCCGTCCAGTAAATAAGTGCAACTTGTGCAGTGCAATTTGTTGCACAAACGACTTGTGCAAATGTGAAAAAAAATGCACCTTGGTCTTCAATCCTTGTGATTGGAGACCTTTTTTTATGCGCAGTATGTGTAACAACTTGCAGTAATGACTACGGTTGTGCAGAAAAGTTCACTTTGGCACGACTTTTTCATATATCGGCATAGAAAACGTCTACATATAAATAGATTACACTACGTCCCATCAATTTGATGAGATTAGGATATACATGGAAATTGCAGATTTAAGTAAAGAGCGAAGTACGATCATCATCGCAATTGTAACACTGATTACAATTGGGCTTTCGCTTATTGTTTCGACAGGACAAACCTTACGTCAGCAGGAAGAAGCGCGCTTGCAGCATCTCAAATTAACTGCACGCTCTGTACTTCAGTCTGTTGATATTTCTTTGCGCACCGGTATTCTTACTCAGAATGATAAGGTGGCGGGACTACCGAGTACCGCAAAATTTTTCCGCGAGCTACAGCGAAGCGGCGAAGTAATGTTTGTTGGTCTGCTTGATGAAAAGGGCGGCCAAATTCTTTCTTCCCTCGAGGGTGGCGCTTCTAATACCATTCTGTTCCCGCAGCAGGCTATTCCTACAATGGTGCAGACTGGCACATGGGACGGCATCGCCAAGTTCGGTGACCGTCGTGTATACGTGTATGCCAAGCATAGTCAGGGGCTGGAGACACAGTCGCTGGAACCGGATGCACCGAAGAGAAACACCTTCCTTGTTGTTGGTCTGGACATGACCAAGCACTTTGCCATCTACAAAGGGTTCAAACAGAACGCACTGTTTCAGGCTGCATATATTCTCATAGCCGCAATTTTTACATGGGCGCTTGCTATGGCGTTACTCAAACGACGAGAGCTTGCAGGCAAAGCCTTACAGCTTGAACGTTTTCAGGCGCGTTTGCTTGATAACCTGCCGGATGGGCTTCTTATTGTAAGTCCGGATAATGTGATCCGAGCCGCAAACCCCGCCGCGCATGATGTCTTTCAAGCAAAGGGCAGTGGGCTTGCCGGACTCTCGGTATCAGATCTTCCTGAAGATCTAGCAAATTGCCTTAAAAATTTACCGCTGGATTCCAACGCAAACTGGGAACAGGTAACGGTTCAGGGTTCGCATCTGGAAATTCTTTCCGTGCCGCTTAAAGAGCACAAAGAAGCCGGTTCCCGACTCGTTTTGATTCGTGACAGAACGCGTTTCCGTGAGCTGGAAAAAAGTTTGCAGGATGCTGAAAAGATGGCTGCCCTCGGCACAATTGCCGCAGGTATGGCGCACGAAATCAGAAACCCGCTCAGCGCATTACGTGGTTTTGCACAATATTTCGCCAAAAAATTTAAAGGCAAAGAACCGGACGAAACATACGCTCAAACTATGATTACCGAAGCCGACAGGCTGAACCGCGTAATTACAGACTTGCTGTATCTTTCCCGTCCGCGTGCTGTTCAAAAAGAAAAAGTAGATCTTCTGGAGCTTTCAGAGGGCATCAGCAACTTGCTGCGTCTTGATCTGGAAGGAAAAGATGTTCAGTTGGAAGTCAGCCTCGAGTCATCATACGTGCAGGCAGATGCTGATTTATTGAAGCAGACAGTTATTAACCTGATGCTCAACAGCCTTGATGCGATGGAAGCAGCCGGAACCGAGAAAAAGCAGATTCATATTGCGTCTGCTCACGGTGAAGATGGTGTTTGGATTTTTGTTCGGGATAACGGCCCCGGCATGGACAAGCAGCAGATAGATCAAGCATTCGAACCATTTTATACTACAAAATCAAAAGGCACTGGCCTCGGGCTTGCCTTAATCAACAAAACCATGATGGAACACGAAGGAAAGGCATTGATTGAATCCAGTGCCGGACGCGGATGCACCATCGCACTCTTTTTCCCCGACGTGGAAGATGAGGAAAATTATGTCTTATAATAAACAGCTGTTAGTTATAGATGATGAACCGGCACTGCGCATGATGGTGCGTGCGGTTGTAGAAGATGCAGGCTGGAGTGTTGCCGAGGCAAGTTCTGGTGAAGCCGGTA
Organism: Halodesulfovibrio sp. MK-HDV; assembly: GCF_009914765.1. Lineage (NCBI taxonomy): Bacteria > Pseudomonadati > Thermodesulfobacteriota > Desulfovibrionia > Desulfovibrionales > Desulfovibrionaceae > Halodesulfovibrio > Halodesulfovibrio sp. MK-HDV. Next base: position 23,023 of record NZ_WYDS01000006.1, read on the forward strand.
TCGACCATCTTGCATCGCACAATGTGAACGTAGTTCTCCTTGATATGCGGATGACAGGCATAGACGGCAGTGAAACGCTTGCCATTATTCAGGAAAAATATCCAAACTTACCTGTAATTATGCTTACAGCGTTCGGTACAGTCGGCTCAGCCGTTGAAGCAATGAAACGCGGTGCCTTTGATTATCTAAGCAAGCCCGCAGACAACGATGAGCTTATAGCCGTGCTTGAAAAAGCGTACACCCACGGCAGGCTGCTGGCGGAAAACGATAATCTGCGCAAAAAATTTATTGGCAACGATCCGTCCGAAAAAATCATCGGTGGATGTGCAGCCATGCAGGATATGCTTGAGCTTATCCGCCAAGTCGGGCCAACCGAGGCAACCGTACTTGTCATGGGTGAATCCGGTACCGGTAAAGAGCTTATTGCAGAAGCACTGCATGAGCGCAGCAACCGTGCCGCTTTTCCGATGGTTAAAATTAACTGCGCAGCCTTACCGGGTAACTTGCTCGAAAGTGAGCTGTTCGGTTACGTCCGCGGTGCCTTTACCGGTGCAGTTAAAGACAAGCCCGGTCGGTTCCAGCTCGCAAAGGGTGGAACAATCTTTCTTGATGAGATCGGTGAAATGCCGATTGAGCTGCAAGCCAAACTTCTCCGTGCCCTGCAAGAGCGCGTGGTAGAGCCGCTTGGGGCAGTCAAACCAGTTGAGATTGACGTGCGAATTATCGCGGCAACAAACCGTAACCTCCGAGAAGCCGTTGCAAAAGGCGAGTTCCGCGAAGACCTCTATTTCCGACTCAACGTATTGGAGCTTATTTCTCCGCCGCTTCGTGATCGTCTTGATGACTTGCCGTTGCTCGTCAGCCGTCTACTCGACAAGCTCGGGCGCAAAAACCGTAAAAGTGTACGTGGTGTCAGTCCTGATTTTATGCAGAAGCTTACCACCCACGCATGGCCCGGTAACGTCCGTGAGCTTGAGAATGTGCTCGAACGAGCGCTCATTCTTTCGCGTTCAGAGCTTCTCAACGTTGAGTCTTTGCCGCCAGTGTTTATCGATCCGCCAAAGGTTGCACCGACTATGCAGACACAGTTTGTACAGCAGGATGGTATGGCTTCAGGGCAGCAGAATTATGGTCAGCCGAATCTCAATGCGCCATCCGGTGCAGAGTTTTCCGGTCAAGGAGCGGCACAAAACGGGTTCGGGCAGCCAGAGTTTACCCCTACAGATTTCCATCGTACCGACTTCAGCAGTCAAGGTGGCTACAATAATCAAGCAGCTTATAACGGGCAGCAGGGGTACAACGGGCAAGCAGAGCAAATGCCGCCTCAAAATGGCAACGGTTCACGGACTATTTCTAGACCCAAGACACTTGATGATGCAGAGCGGCAAGCGCTCATAGAGGCGCTCAACGCTAACGGTGGGCACCGTGAACGCACTGCAGATGCGCTTGGCATTAGCAGGCGTACGCTCCAGTACAAGTTACGCAAATATGGTTTGACCAAGAGAAGTTAGGTTGGCTTTAGGGGCTTGCCTCTAGTGCGCTTGCCAGCTGGCCTTTTGCCTCCGGCGGCTGGGCTGAAACTTTTTAGGAAAAGTTTCCCCCAGACCCCCATCAAAAACTTTTTATTTGCGATGGCAGCTTGTTTCTTGAGTTGGGCTGCGGCTTATGCGCCACTACCTTGTGTGTTGAGACATATTTGATGGTGTTATTTATGGGTACTGTGCTGTTTAGCCTTGCTGCATTTAGTTACTGAGGTTTTGTTTGTAACTGATTGGTATTTTTATTTATCGTTTCTTCACATCAACATGTTATCAAAGAGAAATACCTTGTTTGGTCCAAATCCCAATGACAAAGAGCCTATGAAAGGATTTCCGCAAGTCGGATATCTTAAAAATTTCATCACATCTGAAAATATTATCGTTGGTGACTACACCTATTATGATGATCCAGATGGTGTAGAGAACTTTGAAAAGAATGTTCTCTATCACTTTCCCTTCATCGGGGACAAATTAATCATCGGTAAATTTTGCGCAATTGCCCGCGCGACAACATTTATCATGAATGGGGCAAACCATAAGGTCTCTGGATTCTCGACATATCCTTTTCAGATTTTTGGTAACGGCTGGGAAAAAGTAATGCCCGAAAGCGGTGATCTGCCATTTAAGGGAGACACTGTCATAGGCAATGATGTGTGGATAGGATACGACGCAACCATCATGCCCGGTGTTACCATCGGAAACGGTGCTATTATTGCCAGCAAGGCTGTTGTAACAAAAGATGTTCCGCCATACGCAGTTGTGGGCGGGAATCCAGCAACAGTGCTTAAATATCGTTTTGATGAAACCACCATTAGTGAGCTTACCAAAATTGCATGGTGGGATTGGTCAAAAGAAAAAATCACCCGAAATCTTGAAGCTGTTGTAGGAAATAACATAGAAGCACTACGTAGCGCTCAATAAATTTCTGGAATAGACTGTAAATAGAAAAGACCTGTGTTCACGACATCAGGTCTTTTTTTGTGTCATATGAGGGACTAGGTAAAATAAAAGAAGAGACCTGACGTGTAATGCGTCAGGTCTCTTTTAAATCTTATCGTGGTGTTTAGTTAAGTGCATCAACAGGCGGTGGTGCTGGTTACGGATGAGCGGAGGGCTAGTTCTGTGTAGATTGCGCCTGGATGCGTGTTTCAAACTATTGCCAGTGGCCGTTTTTATATTGGCGGATTTTAGTAACGCGGTTCTTTTCAGCAACACGGAATTGCTGCTGCATAACCTCTTGCTTTGAGCGTCCCATCGCTTCGTACGTTACTTTTACATATTTGATGGTGCCAACATAAGCTCCTGAGTTTTTAACCTCATGGACGGCTACTTTAATACTGTCTTTCTTTAACTCGCAATAGGAACGAGTCCATGTACCGTCTGGGCGTTTTTCAGTTTTCACTTTTCCGCCGCAATCAGGCATCTGTCTGCACATCAAGTCAAGATGTTCTGTTGCATGTAGGCGCAGAGAATTTTGTAGTTCCTGTTGAGTAATAGCACTAGAAGGTGTGGTGAGCAGGCAAGTCGCGCAAGCCATAATGAACAGAACCAAAACCTTTTTCATGAGAATCTCCTGAAGATTGGATGACAATACCAGAGGTCGCTGCTGCGAAAATACCTGCAGGGGCTAACTGCTAAGGGTGTTGCCATGGTCAGTTGTAATTTCTCTTGTTAGGATAATGTGGTGCAGTGCCATTGATTGTGAGCAGAAAGTATGGCTGAATAAGAATAGGAGTGCGAGATTTCAAGAAGAGGGCAAGATGAGAAGTATGAGCTTAGTATGTGTCGTATGTTCGTTTTAGTAAGGCACAATGCGAATTTTAACAATCAGAAATGCCCGACAGGGGCTTCCTGCCGGGCACTTGTTGTATGGACTATTGAAGCACGATGTTTACTCGACGGTTAAGTCGACGACCATCAGCTGTTTCGTTTGTGAACTCAGGTTCGAATTCACCTTTGCCAACTACTTCGATTGAGTCGCCCGGTACGCCTTTTTTCATAAGGTAGTTACGGACAGACATTGCACGACGAAGTGACAGTCCCATGTTGTATTTGGCTGTACCGATGGAATCGGTGTGACCAATAACAGTTGTGCAATTTCCGCTAGCTAAGATCATAGCTGCTGCTTCATCTAAGATGCAACGAACTTCAGGGCGGAGTGCAGATGAATCAAACTTGAAGAGTACGTTATCAATTACGATAACTTCGTCAGCAACTTCGATTGGTGTGTAGAATACGTCAACCATAAACTCGTTGAATGCAATCGGATCATTAAGCAAAGTTTTTCCGTCTGCCATTACTGAACAAGAATTAAGGTTAAACATTTCCATCAAGGTTTCGCTGCCTTCTGCTGTGTCTGCAAAAGAGATGAAGTGTACACAAGTCTGTGGGTTAGCATTGTAGAAGCCCATAAGGGAATCTACTGGGTCTGGACCCATATTGCTTACGCCATCAGTAACAAGGATCACTGCATTACTACATGCCATTTTGGTTGCCATTGGTGTAAGCAGATCAAATGCTTCACCAATTTTGGTCCAACGTGCACGGATTTCTTTGTCTGTAGTGATGGAGTTAACAGCTCTTGCCATTACACCAACATCATGCGGTCCGTAGCCAACGATAGGTTGGAAAGGTGTGAAGGTCTGAGCTGCTGCCATGTAAGGTAGCGGCGGCATCGCTTCGTTGATCATCAGAACAATGTTCTTTGCAAGGACGATCTTTTTCTTTCCTGTTTGCGCTTCGTGCATCATCATGGAGCCAGAGTCATCAATAAGGAAGTTGAAACTGGCAACTTTAGGTTGAAGGATGTACTCTTGCGCCTGGACTACGGATGTAGCAAACAACACAAGAGAAAGCGCGATAAGCAATGTTCTCTTAATCGTCATACTGGTCCCCTCCGGCTAGTATTGTTTTTCTGGTTTAGGTCAAATTATGCGTGGTCAAGATGTAATATATGGCAACCAGAGGAGTGCGACAAGGATGTTTATGAAACTATGTGCTTATTTTCAAAAGAATAATTAGAGTAATGAAATTAAAGCCTTACGAAAAACGATGATTCCGTGCAGATTTTTTCCTGTAGGCACAGTATAAGGCTACAAATATTACTAGGTTGGAGGATGTTAGATTTACGTAAGTTTTTTTTCTGTTTTTCAGCTCCGTTAGAATGGGTAGTAGAGGTAGCCTTGTGGGCGCGAATGCGGCGCATTGAACTACGTGTGCTATTAGGTCGTTTGTATCACATAGAATTCGTACCCATAGTGTCCTCTGAACCGCCTGTAGAGCCGGATTTCTCGGTTTATGAGCGCCAAAATGTCCTCTGCGTATGGCTCGTTGGACAATGCAAGGGGTAAATTTTGTATATGCAACTCAAGTGCATCGTAGAAGATGTCCCAGTCTGACTCGGGTATGACGAAATTACCCACTACCGTGTAACCCTCTTCTTTTATTGCGTTAATGTTCTTTTCAGAATTACGCATTGCAGGGTACGCTTCTTTCCAAAAACTCTGCAATTCTTCAGGGTTATCGTCACGCAACCATACTGCTTCACTTATTACAAGGTATCCCTGCGGGTTGATAAATTGCTTCCAATATGCAAGTGCAGCGTCAAACCCCATTATGTATGAAGCACCTTCCGACCAGATAATATCGAACTCTCCAGCTTTGAATGGCAGTTTTGCCATATCTTCTTTCTGCGTGACAATTCGGTCGCCCACACCGGCAGCACGCGCGTTATCCCGTGCTTCTTTCAAAAATGGCTCATAAATGTCTATTGCCGTAATGGTGCCAGCGGACATTTTTGCAAGGTCAACAGCATTGTTTCCGCTGCCGCAACCAATATCTAAAATATTTGGTTCTTTTGGACTATCGGTACAAAGTTGCAGCGCTCGGTACGTTTCCGCGTAGTTGCCCGGCCCTTTTCTATCAAGCCCTTCATAGAAACGAAAAAAAGTTGTCATAAATTCTTCTGACTCTTGCTGTAACTTTAAGATGGACTGTGGTGCGCCCGCCCATGAGCGGATCATAGAAATTTCTTTTTCCGGCATATGCAGTCCTTTCAAAAATTGAACATGCTCGTCAGGGCTCATACGTTCAAAGTCTGCATGCCAGCGGCGCATGTCTTCTGTGCTTAAGCCTGCATCTTTAAACATGGTTGTCCATGTGTCTGTGTTTATAGAGGCAGCCGGCAGGGCAGATTTTTGGAGTAAATCTGCCACAATCCTTTGCTGATTCTGTAGCATTGCCATTTCTTTACTCAGCGCTTGCAACCGCTCTTCGAGTACAGCGGCTGTTTCAGATGTTGTTTCTGAAGCGAGAATCTGAGTAATGTTTTTGAGGCTTACACCTGTCTCCCGATACATACAGATACGACGTAATCTTTCTGCATCATCTTCTGAGTACTGGCGATAAGCGCCTTTTGTATGATGAATAGGGGAAAGCAATCCTATGGAATCGTAATAGAGGAGAGTGCTTCTGGATAAGCCAAACTTTTTGGCAAGCCTGCCGACTGTATACATGAACTTCACCTTGTCTAATTATTCTCGCCAGTGCTCCGGCTTGCCCAGCTGGTCAGAAACAACAACTGTTCCGCTAATGGTCTCCGGCGCGGTATCATCCAGAATCTGCATCATCCAGGCATCGCGACACTCTTCTGGAATTGGGTATGGAGCATTAATAGCATGAGGATGAACAGGAGCAAAACCGTACTTAGGATAATATGTAGGGTGCCCAAGCACGAACACGATGCTGACTCCTGCCTCGCGCAATAAATCCAATCCTGCATTAATAAGCTTGCCGCCTACGCCCTTTTTTTGAGATTTAGGAACAACCGCAAGGGGTGCTAAAATAGAGGCCACAATATCATTACCCCCAATTTTGACAGCCGTGAACATAATATGCCCAATGGCTTCATCGCCATCAAAAGCCAGTAACGATAATCCCGGTTCCGCAGTCTGATCATTTAGTAGAGCGCGTACCAGATTCGCCTCTTTTGGGTATCCGAATGCCTCTTCTTCAACACGCATGATTTCCGAAAGGTCGCTGGCGCTTGTTTTTCTAATACTGATATTCATCGTTGTATCCTCTTTACATATTATATGAATGTTTCAGCCCAATGGGATGGATTCAGCACACATATACAGTATGAAGCTATAGACAGGTCAACGGCTGAATTTTTTAGGTGGCTATGGTGTGCCTTCGGCGACGCTTGCCAGCGGAAAGTGTGCCACGCTTTTTTTGTCTCCGACGGCTGGGGGAAACCTTTCTGTAGAAAGGTTCTCCCCCAGACCCCCTTCCAAAGACTTTTTATTTGCAAGGTAAGCCCGTAAGAAACCTTCTCACGCGGCTTATGCCCCACCGACTTAAATAGCGAAAAGGCTGTTCCAGATACATGGGGACAGCCCTTTTTATTTCACGAAAGGCAGTGATGATAAGCCGCGAGACTACGCAAAAAACGTGATAACCTCGCAAATAAAAGTTTTAGGAGAGTCCAGAGAAGCCCTTTTACAAAAGGGTTCTCTGGCCGCCGGAGGCTCGTCGAAGACAACAAAAAAGAAAAACAAAAAAGAAGAAAAGAAAAGAAAAATGAATAGGCATAAAAAAAAGACCGCCTCAACGAGACGGTCTTTTTTGTATGTAGTAGCTTATGCAGGCTTACGCGGAGCGAGCAGCGCCATTTCCAGCGCTTCATCGAGCGTTGGGTGTGCCCAGATGATGGAGTGTACATCTTCTGGAGCCCATTGTTGTTTAACAATGATGGTTGCTGCGGCGACGAGGTGAGATACCCCGTGGCCTACTGCTACGATGCCGTGCACTTTGTTATCTACCCAGAGAGCTTTTACGAACCCTTGCGTTGACCCGTAGGACTGCGCGATTGGGTTTGCTACGAGCATTGAGGTAGATGTTTCCACGGTGTGGCCTGCCTTCTGCAGTTCAGCAGTGTTAGGGCCGACGCGCATAACTTCAGTATGCCCGTAGATACATGCTGGCATTGGGCCGGAGTCGTACGCTGCGGTAGTGCTACCGGCGGCGTGGGCTACGGCGTAGCAAGCCTGATGATCAGCTGCGTGTGCAAGCAGGGTGCGACCATTTACGTCACCAATGGCGTAAATGTTCTCTGCTGCAAGCAAGTGGTCGTCTGTGACAATCCATCCTGCGCCGATACAATCAATTCCTGCCGCGGCAGGGGTGAGTGATTCGGATGCAGGTTTTCTGCCGGCGGCCATGAGTGCTTTGTCCGCAGTGAGTGTTTCGCCGGATTCGAATGTGAGAACCGCTTTACCGTCAACGGTTTTGAGGCTCTGCACTTTTTCACCGGTACGAATTCCCCATTTCTCACGCTTGAGGATCTTACGGAAGGTTTCCCCAACGTCTGGATCTTCTGTAGGAGCAAGCCCTGGCAGAGCTTCGACGATGGTGATCTTTGTGCCGAGTCGGCTAAAGAAGTCACCCATTTCGAGCCCGATAGCGCCAGCACCTACGATGATGAGAGACTCTGGAGTCTCTGTAAGCGTAAGTACATGGGAAGAGTTGAGGACACAATCCCCGTCTGGTTCCAGCCCCGGAAATGCGGTTGGCATGGAACCTGTGGCAATGATCAACTTATCGAATGCAACGTCGCTTGAACCTTCATCGTTAGTAACGGTGAGGGTAGTCGGGTTGCTGAAAGAAGCAGTGCCTTTGAGTATGTCTACACCGAGGCTTGCCAGTTGCTTTTCTGTTGCATTGCGAGTGCCTTTAATGAAGCGGTCTTTTTTCTGCACGAGAGTCGGCAGATCAAAACCAAGGCTTCCTGTGGCAGTTTTCGCTTTTGCTTGTGTATGCAGGAGCGGGCTGGCAGCCGTTGCACCAAGGAACATCTTGGTAGGAATACAACCCCAGTTGAGGCAGGTTCCACCAATGTCGGCTTTTTCAACAAGCGCGGTTTTCAGTCCAGAGGACGCAGCACGTGTGGCTGCTTTAAGTCCGCCGGGACCGGAACCCACTACAACAATATTATACTTCATCGACTAACACCATTTCACGTGCTGCCTTAGTTTCGTCGAGACGGCGAACAGGAGTATTGTGAGGTGCAGAGAAAAGAGCTTCAGGATCTTTTTTAGCTGTCTCGATGAGGTCAATAAGGTCGTCGAGGAAACCGTCGAGGGTTTCTTTGCTTTCTGTTTCAGTAGGCTCAAACATGAGGCATTCTTTTACGATGAGCGGGAAGTAGATAGTTGGAGCATGGTGCCCTTTTTCTAACAGACCCTTCGCAAGATCGAGTGCACGCACGCCACATTCATCCTGCAACTTGCTGGCTGATGCAACGAATTCGTGCATGCAGATGCGGTTGTAAGGAATGTGGAGATGGTTTTCTAAACGCTTACGCATGTAGTTAGCGTTAAGAACTGCACGTTCTGTTGCCTGAGTAAGACCTTCACCACCGAGGCGAACCATGTAGGCAAACGCTTTGAGCATTACTGCAAAGCTGCCGTAGAATGGAGAGATGTGCCCGATGGATTCAGGAATATCGGTATCAAGGTAGTAGGTGCCATCGGCAGCTTTCGCAGGACGATGTGTCGGGAGGAACGGCACAAGGCGTTCACTTACACCAACCGGACCGGCACCAGGGCCACCGCCGCCGTGCGGGGTAGCAAGAGTTTTGTGCACGTTCAGGTGAACTACATCAAAACCAACGTCGCCGATACGCATTTTACCCATAATAGCGTTAAAGTTAGCACCATCGTAGTAGAGGAGTGCATCAACTTTACGCAGTTTTTCTACAATAACAGGGAGGTGACTTTCAAAAAGACCAAGAGTGTTCGGGCAAGTCATCATAACTGCTGCAACACTGTCATCGAGAACGGCTTCGAGAGCTTCAGGGTCTACGATGCCGTCTTTGGATTCGATGTTAACAACTTCGTATCCTGCAAGTACAGCAGAGGCAGGGTTGGTGCCGTGTGCTGCATCCGGACAAATGATCTTGGTTTTTTTGTTACCCTTGTGCTTGTGGTACGCAGCAATAAGCAGCGCGCCGGTAAGTTCGCCGTTAGCACCTGCCATAGGCTGGGAGGTGAAAGCTTCCATACCGGTAAGTTCGCACAGCATCTCTTCTGCTTCGTACATTGTCTGCAAAGAGCCCTGAGTATACTGGGCGCCTTTAGGCAACTGTGCGAGAGCTGGATGCGGGGTAGTGTAACCTGGTAATGCAGCAATGAATTCCGTAAATTTCGGATTGTATTTCATTGTGCAAGAGCCAAGCGGGTAGAAGTTGGAATCTACACCGTAGTTGAAAGTGCTTAATTTGGTGAAGTGACGTACAACATCAAGTTCGCTAACTTCTGGCAGTGCAGGACGTTTTGCACGCATGAGCTCTTTAGGAAGAAAACGCTCTGCGCGTTCTTCCGGCATTGGAGGCAGGCAAGCGGTACGACCCGGAACGGATTGGGAAAAAATGGTTTTCATTAGAGAATACCTCCCAACAGTTCGGTGAATACACCAATCTGTTCAAATGATTGCAGCTCAGTACAAGCAACGAGGAGAACATCGTCCATGCCCTCGTAGAAACGGCCAACAGGGAAGCCGGTAACAAAACCTTTGTCCATAAGTGCTTCAATAGCTTCTTCAGCATTGATAGGCAGGCGGATGGCAAATTCGTTACCGAACGGTGCGTCGTTAATAAGCTCAACGCCTTCGATCATAGAGAGGCGGTCTGCAAGGTAGTGAGCGCGTTCCATGCTTAATTCAGCGGTGCGGATAAGACCTTCAGGTCCGAGCAGGGACATGTGGATAAGAGCGCGCAGCGCACACAATGCCTGGTTGGAACAAATGTTGGAGGTAGCTTTTGCACGGCGAATATGCTGTTCACGAGCCTGCAAGGTAAGTACGTACCCTGTTTTGCCGTCAATATCTTCTGTACGGCCAACGATACGACCAGGAATCTGGCGGATCATTTTTTTAGTACAGGACATAACGCCAAGGTATGGTCCACCGAATGAGAGAGGCTGACCAAGGCTCTGAGCTTCAGCAACTGCGATGTCTGCTCCCATTTCACCAGGAGTTTTCATAACAGCCTGCATAACAGGATATACGGAGATAATACCCGCAGCTTTGTTAGCGTGAGCGTGTTCGAACAGTTCGGTAAAGTCTTGAACGTTACCGAAGAAGTTAGGGTTCTGAACCACAACGGCGGCGCAATCTGAATCAATAGCAGCTTTAAGAGCTTCTAAATTAGATAAGCCTTCGGTGTGCGGCACTACAACGATATCGATATCAATATTATCGGTGTAGGTGTCGACCATTTCGCGGTAGAACGGGTTAACGCTTTCATCGATAACGATTTTTTTGCGTTTGCGTCCTGCGCGTACTGCCATCATGATCGCTTCAAAGATAGCGGTTCCACCATCGTAAACAGAAGCGTTTGCAGCGTCCATTTCGAGGAGGTTACAGACAGCAGTCTGGAATTCAAAAATAGCCTGAAGAGTACCCTGAGAGGATTCAGGCTGGTACGGAGTGTACGCAGTGTAAAATTCACCACGGCCAACGAGGTTGTCGATGGCTTTAGGAATATAGTGGTTATAGAAACCAGCACCAAGGAAGCTTACGAGGTCGGTATTGTTTTTACCGGCAAGCTTTTCAAAGTAGGCACAGGATTCCATTTCGCTAAGACCCTGAGGCAGGTCAAAGCTTTTAGGACGCATCTCTGCAGGGATATCTGCAAAGAGGTCGTCAATGGTTCTAACACCGATAACATCAAGCATTGCTTGAGTTTCTTCAGCAGTATGCGGAGTAAACGGCATAACGTCTCCTTTTTTGGACTAGTGTGCTTCGTTAGCTACCAGTTCTGCATATTCAGTGGCAGAAAGGAGACCTTTAGGCTCTTCAGTAAGCTTAATCTTAACAAGCCAGCCACCTTCAAAAGGAGCTTCGTTTACTTTTTCCGGGGTATCTTCGAGCTCTTCGTTAATAGCAATTACTTCGCCGCCTGCTGGCATGTAAAGTTCGCTTGCAGCTTTAACGGATTCGATGGAACCCAACTCGTCACCGATGGCGAGGTTATCGCCAACTTCAGGGAGTTCAACAAAAGTGATGTCGCCAAGCTGCTCCTGAGCAAAGCTTGTAATACCGATGGTAGCTTCGTCACCTTCAATTTTTGTCCACTCGTGGCTTTTGCTGTAGAGAAGATTATCTGGGTAGGCCATGGAGTCCTCCTGAAAAGGTTTGTGTTGTTGTGTAGATATGGTTTGTTTTATCGTTATGACATAAATATATTTCGTCTAACAGATACTTGGGTCATAAGTCTAATTTGAAGGAAAAACAATGGCCAGATCACATAAAATGTAGGATCTGGCCATTTTTTTATCAAAAATTGATGGATTGTGCGCTCTATCAGGACTCCAAACATACCCCGAGGTTTTGGATTTCTTCGAGTAGCGCTCGTTTTCTGATTGGTTTAACTATGAAACTCGTTGCATTGCCTAAGAAAAATGCGTCGTGCACTTCCTGGCTGTCATCGAGTCCGGATATCATGATCACTTTTGCACCTTGCTCCGGAAGAATCCCATGTTCCTTCTCTAGATCACGGATTTCGCGCAGGGCTTCTTGCCCGTCGACGTTCGGCATCATAATATCGAGTGTAACAACATCATATGGTTCACCTGCTTTCAGTGCTTGCTGGAACGCTTCAACGCCCTCTTCGCCGTCTGCAGCTAGGTCGGAATAACCATATGGATGAAGGATTTTTTGCACGAGTCGACGACTGTCGAAATCGTCATCAACAATTAGAAACTTCATTTGGGAGACCTCCATATAGGACTATCGCTATACCATCACACCCTCTTTTTGCATAGAGCCAGCGGGTTATAACCTGAGGCAAACGACATAGTTACAGTTCAGGCTCGATAACGCAAGACGCCCAAAAGGGGGTAATGGAGTGAAGTGACTATACACCAGCTGCCTTAAATGCTTCAGAAACCATGTTCTGCGCTTCTTTTTGTAGGAGTGCTAAGTGATCCTTGCCCTTAAAACTTTCTGTATAAATTTTATAAATATCTTCAGTTCCAGAAGGGCGGGCGGCAAACCAGCCTGATTTTGTCACGACTTTCAAGCCTTCGATGGACGCGCCATTCGCCGGTGCCTGTGTCAGCTTTATAAGGATAGGCTCACCCGCAAGTGTGTCAGATTTTACCATATCAGGGGAAAGCTTTTTGAGTGCGGCTTTCTGCTCCGGTGAAGCTGGAGCCTGCAAGCGTTCGTAAATTGGAGTACCGAATTTTTCAGTCATGGCATCGTAATGCTGCTGCGGATCTTTGCCGGTTACAGCCAGAATTTCCGCTGCAAGCAGGTTCATGATGATCCCGTCTTTGTCCGTAGTCCACACGGAACCGTCTTTACGCAGGAAGCTCGCGCCAGCGCTTTCTTCGCCGCCAAAGCCGTAGCTGCCGTCAATAAGACCCGGCACAAACCACTTAAAGCCCACAGGTACTTCTGCAACCTTTCTGCCCAGCGATTCAACCACCAGATCAATCATCTGGCTGGAAACCAGCGTCTTACCCACAACTGCATCTTTTTTCCACTGAGGGCGGTGTGTAAACAAGTATTCAATGGAAGCAGCAAGGTAGTGGTTCGGGTTCATAAGTCCCTTACTGCATACAATGCCGTGCCTGTCAGTATCGGGATCGTTTCCGCACGCAATATCAAAATGCGGCTGTAATTTGATCATATCCGTCATTGCCCACGGTGAAGAACAGTCCATGCGAATTACGCCGTCTCTGTCCATAGGCATGAAGCTGAATGTAGGATCAATTGTCTTGTTCACCACTTCAATATTCAGCCCGTACCGTTTTGCAATCGGTTCCCAATACGCTTCACCAGCGCCGCCAAGAGGGTCTACGCCAATATGAACGCCAGCCTTCTTGATTGCTTCTACGTCGATAATATTTTCAAGATCGTTAACATACGGAGTAAGGTAATCGTAGCGTTGTGTGGTCGGGGCAGCTAAAGCATCAGCCCGCAGCACACGCTTAACATCAACGTTGCCCTGACGGATAAGTTCATTAGCGCGGTCTTCAACCCACTTGGTAGTGCCCGTATCAGCAGGCCCTCCGTTAGGTGGGTTGTATTTAAAGCCGCCATCCTGCGGTGGGTTATGCGAAGGGGTGACAACGATGCCGTCAGCAATATCATCATGGTCACGGTTGTACGTAAGGATAGCATGGGAGATAACAGGCGTCGGAACATACGCGTCGTCTTTTTCAATCTTCACAGTCACGCCATTCGCTGCAAGCACCTCAAGTGCTGTCTGGTGCGCCGGTTCTGAAAGTGCATGGGTGTCTTTACCCATAAACAACGGGCCGGTGTAGCCTTGCATTTTACGGTATTCGCAAATTGCCTGCGTAACCGCAGCGATGTGCGGCTCGTTGAAACTGCCGCCAAAAGCTGAACCACGATGACCGGATGTGCCGAAAGCAACACGCTGCTGTGGGTCATCAATATTTGGGATAACAGTGTAGTACGCTGTTATCAGCTTCTGTATATTTACCAAGTCGGATGGAAGTGCCTTTTTACCGGCCTTTGGACTGATCGCCATTATATGCTTCCTTATGTTTTGTTCTTTGTATTCAAAAATCTGCTAGGTGAGGTTCTCTTTGGGCGGAATTCTACCACGGCTAGTGCCGCACCTGAAGGATAACTGATGTGCTGGTAGCTTCTTTTAGCTGGTAGTGCTCTTGTGTCTTCGACGAGCCTCCGGCGGCTTAAGAACCCTGTTACACTGTCGCTATCTGTAATCTCTCGTGCCTCGAGAACAGCTACCGCTTTGGAGAAAGGGCTTCTTAAGAATCTCCTAAAACTTTTATTAGCGTGTGATATCCGTTTATTATTTTGTTGGAGAGCTTAACGGTAACTACCAGTTTGAAACGGGTGAAAAAGATGATGCTGTTAGTTTTCTTGAACTACAGAAAGGTAGTCCCCTCGCGGCTACCAACGTCATAACTTACGGGCGTAACTCGCCCCTAAAAGTTTCTGGAGATTTTTAAGAACCTCTTGCAAGAGGTTCTTAAAGTCCCGCTGACAAGCGCCGTCGGAGACCCTCCCAAAAGCAGAGACCTTTCCCAAAACCTAGCTTATCTCAAAACGATGAAAGCGTTACGACACGCGTTGTTCAGCCTGCTGCTGAGCAAGGTATTCGGTAACTTCTTCAAGCGACTGTTCTGCTTTGGTGACAAACTGTTGTAGCAGCGGTAGCGCGTCGAAGAGCTGCTGATCACGGGCGTGGCGTTCTATTTGTTGCGCTGTTTCCGCAAGTGGCATTGCGCCTACGGAACCCATAGTTGCTTTGAGCGTGTGGGTAAGGCGCGCTACTTCGTTCGCGTCGTTTTCATCAAATGCATTTTTCAGTAGCTCTAGAGACGCTGGCAACGACGTTAAGTAAGTGCTTAGAACCGTCTGAATTATGTTCTGTCTGCCATTCACCATTTCAGAAATAGTCTCAAAATTTATGACCCTTGGAGTAGAGTAATCTGGAATGTTTGGCAATGCACAATTGTTTTTAACGTGTACTTTGCGGGTGCTTGAACCGTTGCTAAATATAGAACGCAGTACTCGTTGCAGCGCATAAAGAGTGATTGGTTTTTGCAGCCATTCGGTGACTTCACCATCGTGGAAGTTGTCTTTTGATGTAATAGAATCGTGAGCGCTGATGGTCACGATCGGGATGGTGATATCGAGGTTGGGCACATTGCCCGCACGGATGCGTCTAATGGTCTCTAAGCCGTCGAGAACAGGCATCTGAACATCCATAAGAATGATATCGACGGTGATGCGTGAGAGCATGTCGAGTACTTGCTCGCCGTTTTCAGCTAGGTATACGGTGTGCCCGTCTTCTTTGAGCATCTGGGTCAGAACTTCCTGACTAAACTCGTTGTCTTCTGCTACGAGCACGTTGAGAGGTGACATTGGCGCAACATCTTGTTGTGATTCAGAAAAGAGCTGGTGCGCTAGTTCGGCATTTATTGCAGAGATGTGACACGGAATCTGCACGGTGAATGTGGAGCCTTCGTTGATATTGCTTTCTACGGTGATGCTGCCGCCCATGCGCACTGCAAGCCGTTGAGAGATGGCAAGTCCGAGTCCAACGCCACCATGTGGTGCGACGTTGAATGCTTGCAACTGTGCGAAGCTTTCAAAAATTTCTTCAAGATTGGCGGAAGGAATGCCAATACCTGTGTCCGACACGGCGCAGGTGAGCATTATCTTTTCTTGCGGTTTGTGGCGGCTTGCTGGCTGACTGTCTTTTGGCAGAGTACTTCCGTTAGTCGGTACCATTGCACCTGGTTTCTGAGGGCTTGAAGCAATACTTGTATCACTATGTATGGGTTGTGCGGTGCAGGTCACACAAACGTTGCCGTTGTTGGTGAATTTGAGTGCGTTCCAGATAAGGTTGACGAGAATTTGTTTAACTCGCTCTTTATCGCCGGTGAGCAGCGGTGGAATCGCTTTATCTGTCGTTACAGTAAAATCGAGTTTTCTTTTTGATGCTTCTCCGCGCATGAGATCGCGGATATTTCGCATCATGTCTATTACGGAAAACGGCGCGAGTTTGAGTGAAAGAGCGTTGGATTCAATGGCGGAAAAATCGAGCAAATCATTCAGCAGTGTGAGCAGCGAACTTGATGCCTTGTAGAGTACTTCCATATTGCGCTTTCGCTCGGGATCATGTTCGGACCGGAGGCTGAGTTCGGAAATGCCGATGATGGCATTCATAGGCGTCCGTAGCTCGTGGCTGATATTAGCGAGGAAGTTGTTTTTTGCTACGTTTGCGGCTTCTGCTGCCTCTTTGGCGGCGATGAGGTTGTGCTCTGCTTCTTTTTGCAGAGTGATGTCTCGCACAAACCCTTCAAAACGAATGGAGCCGTCCGGCGCTGTGCGAAGGCGGGCGCTTTCCATTACCCATAAATGCCGTCCGCGGTTGGTGCGTATTTGTGATTCAAAGTTGGATACAAACCGCTTTTTGAGCATGGTGTTGACGAACTCAGCACGTCGCGTTTTGTTTATATAAAAATGGTTTTCAAAACCGCGGAACGTGCTGCGCATTTCTTCTACAGACGAGAATTCAAAAATATTGAGGAATGCAGGATTGGCGTTGAGGATTTCGCCTGAAAGTGTGCTCTGGAAAATTCCGTCCTGTGCGTTCTGGATAATGTCGCGGTAGTTTGCTTCGGTCTTAGCAAGTGCAGCGAGTGTTTTCTGCTGGTCTGTGATGTCTTCGAAACATTCAATCAGGCCGATAAGCTGCCCGAAACCGTCCAGCATGGGTTCTGTATTTTTGATAATGGTGCGTAGCTCACCGTTTTTCTGGCGTAGAGAGTGCTGATTACCGCATGTGGCGTGCTGCGAGTGCGGATACAGTGCGCATTCGTCTTTACAGGTATCCAGAAAAATAGCGGAGCAGGTTCGGCCTACCATTTCTATCGCGTTGTAGCCTGTAAGTTCTTCCGCGCGCTTATTCCAGCTGTCTATCTTTCTATCCATAGTGATGGTGAATACAGCACTCGGCACCACGTGCGTGAGCTGCTCTGCCTTTTGTCGTGCTGTCAGTGCGCGAATTTCTGCATTACGTCGAACCACAATCTCTGATTGCAGTTTGCTCAAGTGTTTGGCCGTAGCTTTTTTGCTGTCTGCTGCTTCCTTGAGGCTTTTTGCAAGCGAGGTGTTTTTTATGATCACATGCGCAGCAACGGCGATACTGGAAGCAGCCGAGAGAAATACGACGTAGAAAATGAGAAGAATACTATCGGAGAACTGTCCGCGCTTGAGCTTGGCGACTTCAATAAATGAGACCGCCGTAATTTTTCTGTTCAGCACTGGCATAAGCCGGACTTTCATGGGGACAGGGAGATCGTTAAGATAAGCGGCCTCATTTAGTTGAAACGAGGTGTTTGTTGGAACTGACGCGAGTTTCTGTACGTCATACGTAAGGTTTGGTGTTGTGACGATGCGTGTAAACGGAGTGTTATTGTATAGCAGGATGATGTTGAATTTTTCAGAATTTTGAAGCAGGAGCAAATATTTTTTAATGGCAGAGGACGAGATTGTTGCCGTGAGTTCGCCAACATGTTTACCCATGATGAAATAAGGAATGGCAACTTGCAGCTCGCGGCGATCTTCATTCTGTTGCAGATCGAGCGGGGCACTTGGAACAACGGAAAAATCCTCCGTTGTCGTTGTAATGGAAATAGCTTCACCGGGGTTAGGGTTTGCGGTTGCCCGAATACGCATTTTGTATTTGTAATCTGTGAAAGCTACTTCGGAAAAAATATATTCGCCCTGAACTCTATATTCCAATATGGATCGTTGCAGCACCTGCTTGATGTCGGAGATGATGCCAAGCATACCGTAGTCGAGCGATATCCCCAGTGCTTTGTTGTGGAAGTAGCTGGAAAATGCTTGAGCTGAGGCGAGGGTGCGTAAATCTCTATTACGTTCAGCAAAATAACCTTTGAATGCGCTGGAAACTTTTTGCGAGTCATTAATAAATTGTTCTTGTTTAATCTGTTGCAGCGAATATTGGGAACGGTGCAACAGAATGCCCAGCACTAAAAATGCACATACAATGATGGCACAGAGCATCAATATTAAATTGAACGATTTTTTACCCGAAAAAAGTTGTTCAAGCGGCTTGTTCATTATGGTGAACTCTTCGTAAAGAATTTTTTAAAGTACTGGAATGAATTAGGGTAATAGCTATTTACCAGCTTTTGATATTCACCGCTTTTCCATAACGCAGTGAAAAAGCGGTTAAACTCATCTCTTAGCTCCAAGGAATCCGGAGCAAAAGCAACACCCATATTTTTTTGCTTTGCTACTGGGCCGATTATCTTAAAAGAATAAGGCCACATCCCTAATGCCATTAAAGCACTGGGAGATTCCATGAGAAATATGTCATATGATGATTTTAAAAAAGAAACTGGCTGCGGAATCGTCTGGAGCGGGACATTTATAGCCATATGTGCCGTATCAAGTAGCTTTGGAAAAAGTTTTACGTCGATACAAAGGTCTTCGATGCCAAAGACTGTTTTTCCCACAGTCTTTTCAATCGTCATCTCAATATCTTTTTCCACGGTTCCGGTCGGTTGAATAGGTACTATTTCAGCGTCGGGTTTCGCCAGCAACCATACCTGCGCGGTGAACGTAGGCTTGGAAAAGAGTACATACTCTGTGCGTTCCGGAATCATGCTGAGACCGTTCGCGAGTATGTCACCACGGATTGTTGTGACAGGCTGACCAATGCCGGACGGAGTGGGACGCATTCCTATAAGATCAGGAATGGCGTTTCTCCAAGTCGTGGGGATGAATTTGTATCGGACACCAAGATATTCAGCAAAACGACGTACTAGACTGCAATCGAGGCCGGCAGCGTCGTTGTTTGCAAAGCGGGCGTAGGGAACGCCTAGATGGTGTAGCTCTCCGCGGGCGCGGATCTCTGTAAGAGATATGCTGTAGCTTGTTGAGTAGAAAAGAAAAATCGATAAAAAACAGAAAACTGTAGCAATGGTTTTTGCGTATAGTTTGTTCACAAGTTCCTCCCAAACAGGTTACCCTGCTTGCACAGGGTAACCATATCAGCTTGGAAACTTTGTACTATACATTAAAGAGGAAGTGAACAACATCCCCGTCTTTAACAATATATTCTTTACCTTCAGAGCGCAGAGCACCAATGGCGCGACAGGCTGCTTCGGTTTTGTTTGTTACAAAAGCATCATATGCGATAACTTCTGCACGAATGAATCCGCGTTCGAAATCGGTATGAATAACACCCGCTGACTGCGGTGCGGTGAAGCCGTCTTCGATAGTCCATGCGCGAACTTCTTTAACGCCTACGGTGAAGTAACAGATAAGACCAAGAGTGTTAAAGCTGGTCTGAATTACCTGTACAAGTCCGCTTTCGCTGATGCCGTAAGATTCAAGGAGTTCCAGTGCTTCGTCATCTTCCAGACCCTGCAACTCTTCTTCAACCTTGGCGCAGATTTTTACCAACTGGCAGTTACGACTCGTTGCGAATTCACGCAGAGTGTTCACATGCTCATTGTCTTCTGCAAGGCCGTCTTCATCAACGTTTGCGCAGTAAATAATCGTTTTGTCTGTAAGCAGGGAAAGCTCGTTGAGCTGTTCTGCCAAAACATCGCTGTCGCGTTTTGCAAAAGTAGATGCAGGGTTACCTTCGTTAAGGTGATCCAGCAGCTCTTTAATACCGTTTACAACAGGGATCATTGCTTTGTTACCACGAGTGGAACGAACCAATTTGTCGTGACGTTTTTCTACAGACTGTACGTCTGCAAGCAGCAATTCAGTTTCAATGGTCTCAACGTCGCGAATCGGGTTAATAGTACCGTCAACGTGTGTGATGTTTTCGTCTTCAAAACAACGGACAACCTGCAAAATTGCCGCTGCTTCACGAATGTTACCAAGGAACTGGTTACCAAGGCCTTCGCCCTGGCTTGCGCCGCGTACAAGACCGGCAATATCAATAAAATCTACAGTCGCGTGCAGTGTGCGCTGCGGATTTGCAATTTCTGTAAGGATGTCAATGCGCTTGTCCGGCACAGGAACAGTCGCTTTGTTGGGTTCAATTGTGCAGAAAGGATAGTTCGCAGACTCTGCGTTCTGTGCCTTTGTGAGGGCGTTGAAAAGGGTAGACTTACCCACGTTGGGAAGCCCAACGATACCGATGCTCAGTGCCATAACTTTTTTCTCCAGAATAATTTCTAATTCTTTGGCTCCGCGCGGCTATAATTCTTTTTAGCCCGAAACACAAATTCTTTCTCTCTTCAGCCATTATTTTAAACGGCGTTTTTGAGGCAATTCTTCATGGAATGTGAGTTGACAAAAGTAGCTTATTAGGTATTATTCCTAATAATAGAACTTGTTATACGAACAAGGAGTTTTTATATGACCACAGTACAAAAAATGGATGCAACATCAGTAGCGAAGTTGCTCCAAGAAGATAAAGCGGTGTTGCTGGATGTGCGAACCCCTACAGAAATTTTGGAACAGGAGATTCCTGACTCCATTGTGATGCCGTTCGATTTGGTATCTGCGGAGCGCATAAAAGAGACTATCGGTACAGACAAAAAAGTTGTTTTTGTTTGTCGCTCCGGCGGTAGGGCAAAGCAGGCCGCGGAAGCGGTGGCTGGATCTATAGATACTGCCGTTCTGGATGGCGGGATAGTGGCATGGAACAGTATAGGGCTGCCGGTAAAAGATGGTGTAAAGCGCATTCCGCTGGATCGTCAGGTTTTAATCGCGGTTGGTACTTTGTTGCTTATTACATTGTTACTCGTGCTGACTGTTTCCACAAAATTTGTCGCACTTGTCGGATTTTTCGGTGCAGCAATGATCTATGCTGGAGTCAGCGGTAACTGCGGCATGGCGCGTGTTCTTTTATTGATGCCGTGGAATAAATCTCCGCTCTGTAGCAAAGCAGCGTGCGGCGCTGTTTATAAAAAATAGCGAGATAACTTTTTAGGTAGTTCCTTTTTGTTGATCTGGTGAGAAATGCTCATCAAGAGGGCGGATAGTACTAGACCCTACTCGAAATCCTTGCATTGAATCGCCACAAAAGTACTAGGCTCCCCGGCATTACTAACAAATATGCTCTCTTACTCTGTGTTATGTCTGCCCATTGTGTAAGTAACGGGGAAATAGGCAAGTAGTCAGAAAACGTCACAAAAAAGTGTTTTAACTACAACACATTTCTGGGTGCATATTTTGCGTCATCTCTCTGTTACTTTTGCATATCTTTTTATTTAGAAAGGTATAGCCATGAGGTACAGAGTCTACTCTTGCAAATTGTTTTATACATGTGGATAGTCTTTTACCTGTAAAATAAGATAAATTTTCAATACTGTATGCTTTTTGTATAACTCTTTCATGTCTCTACAGTGTCAATATATAAAAACAATAACCCTATATTGTTGAAAATTGTGATATATACATTGCGGAAGACACACGATTCAATGAAAGGGAGTTATTTATTATGAAGAAAGAAATTATCGCACTTACTACAGCAGTGCTTTTGGTACTTACTGGATCTATTGCTTTTGCTACTAATAGTATACAGAAAGGAGATGGCTACACGGTTGCTTCTTCTCATGATCAGATGAAGCAAAAAGGTGATGACATGATGAAAGATCATGACCAGATGAAGCAAAAGGGTGATGATATGAAGAAAGATCATGACCAGATGAAGCAGAAAGGTGATGATATGATGAAAAAGGGTGATGACCAGATGAAGCAGAAAGGTGATGACATGATGAAAAAGGGTGATGATATGATGCATGACCATAGTACCCCAGGTAAGTCATGACAGAGAGGCAAGGTCGAAGGACACTTCGCCCCACCAGATAAGAAGTTGAAATAAAATATAGCCTATTGAGGCACGAACTATATAGGATGGCCGGATTTGCAGTTAAGCAAATCCGGCCTTTTTTTATATGTTGTGGTGCAGACTTGAGTTGAAAGATTTAATTGCTGCAAGTTTGTAGGTGCTTTTGAGTTAAAAAAAAATCGTAACTTCTGAAGGATACGATGAGTGATAAGCGCGATGCAAAATAATTCAAAATTGAGGCGTGAAACGAATCTCTGATCTGTAGTTTTTTCCATTTTTTCTGAACCTGAGGATTAGGTATTTGTCTGGTGTGCGGGCACTTGGTGCAGATTTTCGTGTTTTGTATTCTCGATAGTAACCTCCTGAAAAACCAAAGAAATATCTTTTAAGCATGTGAGCTTTTATCCCTTCATTTATCCCTAAACAGGCTTATGTTATCCGTTCTGACTGTAAAGATCTTTTAGGATAAAATGCTGTTTTATAAGGAGAATGATGTGAAGGTGACAGAGCTCATGTCTACAATTTTTTATTTGTAAAAAGATTCTGTATAAGTTTTACGTAAAGAAATCTTCAGGGTGTTCGATAAATATATAGACAGTATAAAACAAGTTAAATTTCGATGTTACGATATATGGTTAGGAGAATGTATGTCTATATCTGTGAACTCTATGAGGCGTGATGAACTGGAGCCTCTTGCTAAACAACTCCTCACAAAAGAAATTGAAAATAAAATTTCTGAAAATACAGCAAGTGTAAAAGCTGATGTGAAGGGAGATACAGTTACTATTTCTGAAGAAGGCCGTGCGCTTTCTCAGGATAAAGAGAAATCTGGTGCGGGGTTCAAACAGGGTTCTGAAAAAGCAGAAGAATCAAAGACAACCGACCAGACCGACCAGACCGATAAAACTGGCAAAGCAGACAAATCTGAAAAGGGTGGCAAAGCAGAGGGCGGAGCTGGGGCTGAAGAGACAGCAGGCAGCCAAAGTGAAGTTGATAAGCTGATTGAAAAGTTGAAAAAGAAAATCAAAATAGTTGAGCAGAGTATCCAAGAACTTAGCAGCTCAAACATGCCGGATGATGTTAAGCAAGCTTTGCTTGGTGCAAAAAATGAGCAGCTTTCGCTTTTGAACAATCAATTGCAGCAAATGATGGAACAAAAGACAAAAGCAACGAAGTAAAGTCAGTGGCTAATTCTGGGTCAAACTTTTTTGTGAAAGTTAAATTGTATGTAATGTTAGCTTTTTTCAGTCGTTTTTAACTGATTTAATAAATACTTTTTGCCGAAATAATATGACATTACGTACTCACAATATTTTTTCCGAAACGCCCGCAAGTCTCGTAGATCTGGCAACTCCCGCTGGTTTACGAGATTTGTGTGATTTATAAGACTTGTACGATTTGCAAGGGTTGTGTGGTCTTAAGTTTTTTTTGGTATACAAATCCGCGGAGTTTCTAAAAAACTGCTGGTTTTTAGGCGGTACGAATCTGTGGGGACTATCTAGTTTACAGGGATTTGCAGGAACTTGCAGGAAATTCGAGGAAATTACAGAAATCTACAGAGAACTATAAAGATCGAAGAGCAACTAGATCGACGACGTGTACGGCTCGCGACTTCTGTATGGTTTGCCAAATTTACGACGTATACGGCGTCTACGAACATTTTTTATTACTCTGTTGTGTAGTTTTTCATACACCAAAGTAAAAGCCCCTGACGTTTTGCATCAGGGGCTTTTGCGCTCATAACAACACTACACAGCGTAGTGCAGTTAAGAAGAAAATTGTTAAGCTTTGTGGCGTTTCCACAGATCCAATTCAATTGGGATCAGTGCAAGAACCTCGGAATCAACACCGCTGGCGGTCATAATTTCGTTGCCAACGAGTTCTTCTAAACAAGATTCTGCTTTTTTAAATTTAGCATCAGATGTGATGTCGTTAATAGTCATGCGCCATCTTCTTCTTTCGTCAAAAAAGAGTACGCAATCAATGCCTTCGCGAGAGTATGTGTATTTACCAAACGGCGGTTTTTTAGCCGTTTTTTGCTGATGAACTTGTTCCATGCGGGGTATATACGCCATAAAAACATTGGAGTCTACGGTTGGATAGCTCTGATGAAATGTTAACTTATGTTGTTCGAGGAAAAAAACTTTTTTGCTATAAAAAATAGGAGTGTCGATGCTATGCGCAGTTTGGCTCCGTACTCCCGTGAAGAAACGTTAAAATCTAATAAGATAGTTGATGTGCCACTTTGCAACTTGCATATGATGTGATAGGTTGGCGCATCTTTTTTACTGATGGAGGGAGTATGCTTCGAGTTCAATACATACTAATGAGCTTTCTTTGTTGTTTTTTAATTGTAGGATGTGGACCCGCTGCACCGGAAGGTAACTATAGTAAACTTGTTTACTCTGCTTTGTTGCCGACTGAAAAAGATACAATAGACGTATGGTCTGAAGATGTTTTGGCCAACGGTGTACTTGTAAAGGCTGATAAGGCCATTTTTTGGGTTGATACTAGCAGCCGTGTTTTCGCGCTCAATAAGCAAGGGATTGCAATTACAGATTCCCAGAGCGGAGTAACAGGTGCAACTCCACAGCTACTGAAAAACATTAACCGTGCTCTTGCCGCCGCAGGTAAAAGCAGACTTAATGCACAGGGTGGCTGGAAGTTGTTTAAGTGGAATGACAAGAAATAAAGACTGCTTGTTTGCTGGAGATACAGAAGCTTCGGCGTGTTGATTGAAAAAATATTGTGCCTCAAACGCGTTAGCTGCCAAGTTGCCCACGGTTTCGCTATGGTCTTATTGTTGTAGCTTATCTACTGCGTGCATACTTACTGTGCAGACTGGTCATCAGCTTGTTACTGCAATGTGATGATGTTTGTTACTGTCGTTTGAGGATCTCATAATTTAGGGTGGAGTTTTAACTCCACCCTTTTTTTGTCTAAATTTTATTAATCAGAAGATACGTTTTTGAATTTCAATGAACGCATCGTCATTTCTAGTTCATAGTTACGCCGTAAACTTATTCCCAGTTAAGCAGACGTTGTTCGCCCGTGAGAGCACGAATGCCGGTTACATCCTGTGAGGCTTCCAGACAACCGAGGTAGGTACCATCTTTGTCGCGTACTGCGTAGTAGCGGATATGGATGAATACGCCGCTGAGCTCCAACCAGAACTCGGCAACATCGCGTTCTCCTGCCTTGAATGCTTTGAGGATATTTTCCACCATGTAGACACTTTTCGGCGGGTGGCATTTGGATACGTCACGCCCGATGATTCCGGCGCTGCGCGGGAAGACTCGCTCTTCTGTCTGGGAGAAGTATGCGACTTTATTGTTGGCATTTACGAATGACAAATCAACCGGGAGCGATTTGAGAATTGCGTTAATGACGTGCGGCTCCAGCTCGCCTCTGTCCAAAGATATTTCGCCGAGTTGCGGTGTCTGGATGGCGGCACCTTCCACTGGCTTCCAGTCTGTGCCGGGGGTAATCCATGCGTAGCCTATCTCTATTTCCCCTTCATATACCTGAGCCCAATCTTCATCAGAGAATATTTCGAAGACCATCGGGAAGAGAATATTTTCTTCTTTATGAATCATGTCACAAATAGCAACTGCGAGATTGTGCACTGTGTCGAGCGTACTGTTTAAATCATCCTGAGCAAGTTCTGTACGTGCTTTTTTGAATAGGGCGCGTATGTCGTCATGTAGTTCCCACATAACCTGTGGAGGCGCTGTGAGGCCGTGGTTTTCCATGATCGGGAATAGCTGATTTTCCTTGCGTTCGTAATGTCTGATGATTTCTGCAAGGCTTTCAATTTCTGCAATTATGCCGCTTTTGGCTGCAAAAAATTCCAGCGGGTCTTTTGCGCCTTTGATTGCTTCAAGGAGCGCCTTGCCTTTTTCATCTGCAACCTTGTTTTCTTCTTGGAAACTATGCAGTGGGTGTCCTGCTGGAAGCTCCGGCAATGCGCTTTGCGCTACCGAGTTTTCAAATAATTCTACATGCAGATCGCATAATTTTTTGATTTCCGTTTCCGGTATGCCTTCAGCTACGAGCTTTTGTTCCATCTGCCCGATTTCAGCAGGGGAAACATTGTGCAGGAGCGTGAGAAATTCTTTACGAACTTCGTCAATAGAGGCTCCGTTATGCAGACGCATAACGATATTTTTGAGTACCTCCACACGGTCTTCACCGGAAGAGGATGCAACCTGCGGACTTTCGTTGGGGTTGATTATGGTGATGTCGTCGCTTGTGTGGTGATAAATTTGCGTGGCGACTTCTAATAACAGCTCGCCAAGATCAACGTTGCCCATGCCTGATGCTTGTTCCAACGTGGCAATGCTGCCGATGGTTTTACGCATGATCGGATTTTTGAGCTTAGAAAATTTTGGGGATTTATCTACAAAGTAATCTAGTAGGAATGGGTATTCTTTAATCAAACCACCGATTTTAGTCTTTTTCGAAAGTTCCATAACGCTGCTCCATGAATAACAGTTGCAAGGCGAAATCATCGTATCACAGAGCAGTCAGGTTTGGGTGGAAATACTTTGAGTTTTTTGAAAAAGGAGTTGATGAACAAAGAAAATAGCTAGCGTGTCCTTTCGAGATAGTTCGTTGATATGGTAATCAAAAATAATAAGATTGAAAGAGTATTGAGCGTCCTTCTGCAACCATGCATAGCAGCTTGAAAACATGATGTACTCTTGAACTAAACCTACTGATAGTTGCCTGAATGAGGCTCCCAAAATTTCGAAGGGGATGGGTATCCATACTCTTGATCTCGATTTAATAGCTAATAAATAATCAATCTGTCCGCGTATATTACTCATGCTTAATTAATTGTGTTCGCGTGCAGAAGTTGGTTGTTGAGAGTGGAGCAACGCGTTTTGGATTGTAGATATCCTATGAGAGACGGCGTTATGAGGAGTACCCTAAAGTTAGTCTTTATAGGTAGCATGAACGATACGGTGTCACCATATTAACGGGGCGAGCCGTACTATCGAGTCAGCGTTTGTCTGTAGCAGAGAGAAATAGGGAATGGAGGAGAGGTCATGGAGATGAGCAATATGCCTTTGGGAGGACATTGGGTGCTGGTGATCATTATGATCATCTTAGCAACATGGGTTATCTATAGATATCTTGCTCCACAAAACGCTAAGGAGTGGCGAAACGCTGGTTTAATCCAAGGCTTTATTATTGCTTTATATGCAGAGATGTACGGGTTTCCATTAACCATTTATTTGCTAACTGGCTTTTTTGGGTTGGAAATTCCGTGGCTGCATATGCGCGGGCACCTTTGGTCTACTCTTTTAGGGCTGGGTGATGTGGGTGCGATGATTGAAATGATCATTGGCCTCGGGTTGGTAATACTCGGGCTGCTTCTTCTGGCGAGGGGGTGGTCACAAGTCTATAAGGCGCAAAAAGAAAATCGACTTGTAACCGACGGTCTTTATACATACGTACGACATCCGCAATATACTGGTATATTTTTGATCCTTTTCGGTCAGCTGGTCCATTGGCCGACGATTCTGACGTTACTTCTTTTCCCTGTAATCGTTGTTGCTTATATATATCTTGCCCGTCAGGAAGAAAGCGCTATGCGCAAAGCTTTTGGACAGAAATATGTTGAGTATATGAAGCGCACTAGAATGTTTTTTCCTGAGATTAAAAACTGGAAATTGCTATTTAAAAAGGGCTGATATTACCTTTTGATTCTTGTTTAATGTTGTTCTCACGCATCACTTTGTCCACCAACTGGCGAACATCGGAGAGGCATCAGCGACCCTTTTGGGTTTTTAACTGCGCATTGACAGTTACCGTCCTTTTTCTCGTTCATGATACGCATGAAAATAGTGGATTTTTTGTTAGTAAGAATATCCTTTTCTATGTCTTCGGCAGTGTACCCAAAGCAGTAACAAATAAGCTCTGACATTATTTAGCTCCCCAAAAAATATTTACTTTTAAAACCTTATTCTTAAATTGATCTATTGCCTAAATATCCAACCGCTACGTTGCACATAAAGTATCTGCAAATGTCCCACAATGTTTTTCCCTTATATAGAAAAAGGGCGGAGCTAAAAAACTCCACCCTTATATTGTCTGCTTGCCTTGTCTGAACCTTCCAGCAAATAAGCCGTGAACAATTTTTTATAAAAAGGTGTTCTCGCTAATTCGCAGTCAAGAGGGCGTCCCTCTTGCGGGGATGCAAGGGGCTGGCCCCTTGCCTCTCAGGGAGCCGTCGGAGACTCGCCGAAGGCATACCCACAAAAAGCGCCGCAGGCTAAAAGGCAAAAGAAGTGCTAATCAAATGGCAACTTCACACCGCCCCCGTCTATGTATTTGAAGGAGGATTTTTTTTGCGGCGCTGGCTGCTTTTTCTTGCTGCTGTATACGCGCTTTGCAGGACGACAGATGTTGCCCTTGATGATGGCGGCTGATCTTTGCAGCACGGTTGCAACGGCATACTTCGTTTTGACTTCAGTAACCTTGATGGTCGCGATCTTTGATTCCGCACGTCCGAGGGATTCTTTTGTGTAAGGATCAATGAGTCGCTCGCCAAGGTGGTATACATTGTAACGTTGGCCTTCTTTGAGGTTTCCGCCACCCATGTTCAAGTAAATCTGCTTGCCTGTAACCTTGATCACCTTGAGGGGATATATGGCCTGCAACAACTGTGTGCTGATCTTTTGTGAGACCATTTTGGACAGGCGCGCGGAAAGCGTAGCGATGGAGGTTGGAATCTCCCCTTCGTAGGTTTTGTCTACGGTGACAGTGGATGACCATTTAACCTGCATGGTGGCGGGCACGATTACTTTGTAGGAAACTTGCGCCGCGATACGCTCTCTGTAGTAGTTTTCACCAGTGATTGTGATGCCCATGCGGGTGCTTTTTGTGACATAGGAGAGAATTCTGCCTGTCACAATGTAATCAGCACCAAGGCGCATTCCAAGCTTTGCTTTCTCTTCCACTGCAAAATCGTCACTCTTCCACTTTTTCTTTTCACGCTGGTAGAGGGCTTCCTCTTCACGATCAAGAACGGTGAAACGCCTGCTCTGTACAATGCTGTCAGTAAGCTTTTGCTGGAAGATCTGCGGCACGCCGCGTTTGCGGTTTGTCGAGGATGCTTTAAATCCTACGATGGCAAGTTTGCGTCGAGTGGTCGGTGGCAAGCCGGGGGTCTCGTAGACGTTTACTTTCGCCTTTAAGGTTACGTTCCACAGACCGTTTGTCTTATTCTCGTTTATAATTTTGTAGCCTGCGATGACGCCGGAGCTTTTTGTGTCGTTTACGGAGGTGCTTTTTGCCGTGAAGTTGGTGTTCCGCTTGCCATTTACCGTTTTTGTCTTGCTGGAGCGCACAGCGGTTGTGGCTGATTTCAGACTGACGCCTTTGATCTGGCGTACTGCCTGAATCAATGCATCTTCAATGGCTGCTTCGCGTGACGCTGCGGTGCCTGTGGCGGTAGCGCTTACGATGTCTGCATGGCTTTCTACAGAAAAAATGAGAAGCATCATGCAGGCGATGGTAAGAACGCGCAGAATAGTTTTAGGTGGTGTTTTTTTAGAAATCGTCAACATCCATCATCTCCTGACCCATAACCGCGTTGGACGAAGTGTGCTTTTTCGCCTTGCGGGTTGTGGTTTTCTTTGTAGTAATAACAGCCTTCTTCAAGTCTTTTGCAAGCTTGTTTGACTGTGGTGACCATGTGTAAATTACGCCTACAATTTCCTGATTGTACTCAGGGTGCTTGTATATCCATGTGGTGAGCTTGCGCACACCCGGAAGATTATTGATGCGGCCTTTGGCGTTGATGGTCTGGTTGAGCGTGCTGATGAACTGCTTGGAGCGTTCTTTACTGCTGAAGGTGCTGCCATCCGCTTGCTGCTCTATGATTCCGATGGTTTTTTCAATCTCTTTACGTCCGGCTTCCTGACTGAACATGCCGTGGGATTTGAACAGGAACGCAAAGTTTGCGTACGCCTGTGCATCCGCATGACGCAGAGCCATTTCGCGGCCTTCTGCGCGTTCATCGTAGTCGGTGCCGGTGTAGGCATTGCCTGCCTGACCGTAGGATATGAGCACAGGGTAGCCAGCTTCATTGTAGATACGGCGGATGCCGAATTGCTGGAAAAGGGCGGCAGGATTGCTGCCGATGATGTTACGAACGGACTCACCGCCAGCTTTGCGTGGATTAGGACGCAGTTCGCCTTTGTTTGCGATGAGGGCGTTTACCCAGCTTTTGAATTTTGGAGATGCAACAACAGCAACGGCAACTTCGTGTCTGCCCTCGGAATTGTTGGCTTCAAATGTCTGTACGGGAATCATACCGCTGAGCTCTGCACTGGCTGTTGTGATGGTGCGCTTTTCAATGGCACTGCGGAGAAGATCTTTCCTCTTTTCCATCGGTAGTGCTTTGAATTTTTCTGGATCAACACCATTTTCATTCAGCATGGTGTCGAGTTTGCCGCCCATAACGGCTACAGCTTTGTCTAAAATTTCTTCAAACTTGTTAGTGCTGCCAAGTTCCTCGCGGGTGAACTCCGGCATTGTGGGGTCTTGTTTGATGCTTTGCAGGGCTTGTGCTCGTACAGTAACACCAAGGTATTTCATGTACTCGGCCTGCGCCTTTAAGTACGCTTCTTCAAACGCCATGGTGCGGAAGTTTGCCCAGTCCGGATGGTCTGCGGCAACTTTTACGCGCGCTGTGCTGACGGTGTAGAAGAGCTGGCCTTTGTTCTGTCTGCGCAGGAAGAGAGCACCTTTACCAGAGTCGTTGTACATGGAGATGAGGTCATTAAGCTCTACCTTTGGGTCAAGAACCTGCGGTACTGCGGCTTCTGCAACTGCTTCTTCGATGGCAATGGCCTCTTGCAGTGTTGCCGGAGCAGGTGCTTCAAGGGTTGTTACGCCCTGTGCAAAGGATAGAGTCGGCAGAATGAGTAAAGCAACAAGTGCTGCAATGCAGCGCTGTGC
Organism: Halodesulfovibrio sp. MK-HDV; assembly: GCF_009914765.1. Taxonomy (NCBI): domain Bacteria; kingdom Pseudomonadati; phylum Thermodesulfobacteriota; class Desulfovibrionia; order Desulfovibrionales; family Desulfovibrionaceae; genus Halodesulfovibrio; species Halodesulfovibrio sp. MK-HDV. The sequence continues at coordinate 53,893 of NZ_WYDS01000006.1, forward strand.
GGAGCGTGAAAAAAGTATCTGCATAGTTAGATTCTCCTAATGAAAAGGGGCTGAACGACTTCAGCCCCAAGAAAGCAGTATGTTACCAGGACACTGTGCCGGAATCACCGCGTTTGATGATCGGAGTTTCGCCTTCCCAGAAAGCAAGGCCGGTGTTGATGTCTGTAAGCGTGAGCATGAAGTAGTATTCAATCTGGTCTGTGCCAGAATCAATACGGTGGTTACGCTGGATGATCTTGCCGGATAAGCTTAAGTCCGGAGCAACAATCTGGCCTTTGCGTGCCACATTTGTCTGGTTCACTTCCTGAGATTTTCTCAGCTTGCGAGCTTCTGCAACCATTGGATCTTCAGCGCCGTCGATGCCGATGGCGGTGGTTGTTACAACTTTGCCGCTGCGAAGCAGATCGATGCGGATTTTTTTAATGAGCTGGTCAGTGTCAATGTTCTGCATTGTGTCGTTGATTACACGGGACACAACCATGACGTAACGACCGCCACCCGGTTTGGATACTGCGCCGGAGGAGAGCATTTCGTTAACAGCAGTGGAAGCTGCCTGTTCGAAGTCTCTGTAACCGAGACCCATAATGCGTGCGTTGGTGTCGTTATTTGGATCAATCATGGTAGCAGCGTTGCGTTTACCACAACCGGTGGTAGCTGCCATAAGAGCAACCAGAAGGAGGAGTAAAAGTTTTTTCATTATAAGCTCCGTTGTAAGGAATGAATAAATATATACAGAGTTCTGTATGAGCTAATTTCCAAGAGGAATAGTCTGCACGTACGGTACGCTGCCAGTCTGCGGCATACGGACGTACACAATAGAATATTTAGTGTCCGGCAATGTTGCTGATGCCAGCAAGCTGCCGTTTGGTGCCTGAATGCGTAGTGTTTTGTTTTTCGGTTTCGGTACGCGCATCAGCTGGACATTTTTAGGTAATGAAAGCCACGAGCGGGTGTCCGCCTGTGTCATTATTGATGTAAATATGCCGGTGGCAAGTCCCACAAGCTGTCCGCCTCTGCGTTGTGCCAGATACTGTCCGAAGGTTTTCGTCGCGGTGGAAGCCACAGCTTTTGTGATTGTTGACGTTAGATGCGCTTTATATTCTGCCTGCATTACCCTGTCAAAGTTGCACAGCATCTTCGAAGTGTATTGTGTAGAGCCAGATGTGGTCTGAATAAATGGCAGGGCTGCGTTGCGTGTTTGTAGTTTCGGCATGGCAAAAGAAACCATGGAGACTCCCGCACGTTCGCCAGCAATAAATAGCGGAATATCAACCCGTAACTCGTCTACTTCCGGCGCAAGGCCGTTTTCAAAAATAACCCAGACGGTGGGTTCGCGATATTTGCTGTTTTTTCTTCCGCGCGCAAAGTCGCTGGACATGGCGGTATCCAGCTCTACATACGAGTTATTTGGAACCATGCCCTTTACGCGCTTCAACATAGTATTACACTTGTTGTAGTCGCTTTTTACTTCGCCGTTTACACAAAAGAATAAACCGGAAAGATATGTTGCGTACGGGTTTACAAAATCACCGTAGCCTGTCCAGTGGTTAACTTCCGGCATGGATTGATCCACAGACTCTTTTGCAAAATCTTGAATGCGGAGCAAGTCGAGTACTGGATCATCACCTCTTCTTCGGGATGAAATTTGTCTGTTCTGCTTTGCACGCTGTTCTTTTGCGTCGTTCTGCAGCTCGTTAATTTCTTCCTTATATTCTTCCACAGCTCGGCGCTGTCGATCCAGTGTGCGGTTAAATTCTACACGTGCTTTGCTGCCTTTATTAAGCGCAAGCAAAGAAACACCTTTGTACATGTTGATGAGAACTGTGTCGCTTGTCTTAGGCTCGTAGTCCATGAATTCCCTGTTAAAGAGAATTTCCCCCATAACTTTGGATGCCGCGTAAACATCGCTTTCAGTCTCATCACTTTTTACTTCGGCTTCAGACTCATTCAGGAGTGTGTATGCATCCTCAAAGCGTCCCTGATTGAAGCGAACCATACTTGCGTCGAGCAAGAAAGGCAGCGCCTTGTCGTATTCTGTATCAAGGATTGTGGAAGCAGTTGTGGTGTCGCCTAAATAGTACGGTTGAAGCAAAGCTTTTTGCTCTTCCTGCTGCATTGCAGCACAACCGCCTAATAGTGCTACTGATATCAGTAACACGCACAATAATCGTTTCATTTCCCACCCCGTTACCAGTTATAATAGGCTCTGTGTCTCTACAGGATAGGACGGATGAACTCAAGTTGACGGCATTTCTCTGGTTTATATCAATTTTTATATGCAATAATATCAAGTTATCTATGTTGTTGCGTACCAGTTGATCGCGTGTACCATAAGGAAGGTAAGGTTTGCACAGGGTTAAGGAGTCATCATAGATTGAGAATAAATACTGGAAGAGCGGCTCGAGAATGCGATACAACGAGCAGTAGCCGCGAATACTTGTAACTGAAGTAGTTCGAACATCATTATATATGACAGACGTTATGGATACGTTTTGGAGGAATAATGAAGAAGAATATGGTAATGTTTATTTTGACTATGTGTACTGTTTTTTGTTTCGCAGCCGGTGCCGCCATGGCAGACGCCGCACCGTGGGATTCGTATAAAAAGCCAAGTGACGCAGAAGTTAAAAAGCTTCTTACTCCGTTGCAGTATAAGATTACGCAGGAAGACGGTACGGAACGATCGTTTGAAAATCCGTATTACAAGTTCTACACAAAGCAGGGTATCTATGTGGATCTGTTATCCGGTGCGCCTTTGTTCAGCACAACCACACAGTTTGATTCCGGCTCCGGCTGGCCTGCATTCACCGAGCCTATAGACCCTAAATATATTACGCTGCATAAAAAGTTCTCCTTCTTTGGAGAAGTGTTTGAAGTACGCAGCAAAACTTCTGATTCTCATTTGGGTGACAGATTTAAAGACGGCCCGCCGCCTACCCATTTGCGATACTGCATTAACTCTGCAGCACTTCGCTTTATCCCTAAAGACGATATGGAAAAAGAAGGGTACGGCGAGTTTATGTATCTGTTTAAGGATAAATAACCTTACAAGAAATAGACGCCCGATAGAAATAGGCGGCTGACAAAACCAGATGACTTGTAAGAACCAGATGACTTGTAAGAAACAGATAATTTACAAGAAATAGATGACGGTACGAAACAGACGACTGGTACGAAAAAGGCTCCAAACTTGGAGCCTTTTTTTATGCGCAGTAGAAACAATAAAGCCCCGACCACAGAAGTGACAGGGCGTAAAAAAAGGGAGTTGCTGTAACAGCAACTCCCTTAATTAGGCTTTTCGTTTTTGAGATGGGGGTGATGCTAGAAGCTGTAAACGGCGAGGATACCAGCTTTGAATACGTTGTCTACGTTGCTTGCAGCGTTGTCGCTGTCAAAGTCGGTAGCTACGTATGCGAGGTCAGCAACGAAGTCGAGGTTGTCGTACATGCTGTATGTAGTAACAAAGTCGATTTCGAGAGCGGAGTCGTCTTCGCCCCAGTTTTCGATGTCGAGGTTTGTGTTGGAATCATCGTTAGTGCCACGAATGTATGTAAGACGTGCAATGTGGGAAACTTTTTCGATGAAGGTAATTTCTTCAGCCTGAAGTGCGATACCCCATTTGCCGAGTGCGTTACCGAATACAGCATCAGATGTAGGACCAACAGCGCCTTCACCTACGAGAGTAGTAGCTGTAAAGTCGCCACCGTTATCGAGGGTAGGCATGAGGCCTTCGCCGTCGCTGTCGTCGCCAGAACCGTACCATGCCATGAATGCAGGGATGCAGTAATTTGTTGTGTAAGCAGCTTTACCAGCTACGAGGAAACCAGCGTCTTTGTCAGCTGCTTTACCGTATACACCGTCGAAGGAAAGAACGAGGTTCTGGATAGGGGTTGCTTCGAGAGCTACACCGTACCACTGAGTGTCGTTGTTGTAAGCTGTGCCGTCTGTACGCTGAGCGTTTTTGCCTGCAGCAGCAAACATAGCGTAAGGGGAAACAGTGATTGTGTCGAAGTTGATGCCAGCTACGAGGCCGTAGATGTCAACAGAAGAATCGGACATGTCGTTACCATCAGCGTCTTTACGGTCGTAAGGACGGCCGTAGAAAGCGGTGAAGTCAACGTTGGAGTAGCTAGTAGAAGCTACGATTGCGCCGAGGTCGTCGTTAAGAACAACGTTGCCAGCTACTGCACCTGGAAGAGCGAAGCCCTGGATACCAGCGCGTACTTTAACAGCGGAGTTAGGAATGAGGAAATCGAGGTAAGCACGACGTGTCTGGATGTTAACGCCGTCAGCGCCAATAGCACCACCAGAACCGCCGCCAACGTTGCCTGCTTTGGTCTGACCCCATTTGTTGTTAATTTCGAAGAATACGGTACCGGAAAGAGATTCAGAAGCAACGATGTCGATCTGAGTACGGAAACGCTGAACAAAGTCGTTTGTTTTACCGTCGTTGTCTTTGTTGAGGTAGTCGTAACCAACCCACATGTTACCAGTAGCTTTGATTTCAGCTGCAGAAGCGTTGAGCGCTGCGCCGAATACCATGCACATTGCGAGTGCAAGAGTAATAATACGTTTCATGATAATTCCTTCTTAAATTCAAAAAAGACTCAAAAACAAAAGCCGTTCAAAATTTTATACCGAGATGCCCAAAAAATACTCACTGTACTAAAACAATCTGGTGGCTATCCAAATTGTGCTCTTTAGAACGTGAGCAATAGGACGTTTAACATTCATACATGTAAAAAATAGATACCTTTCTGATGTTGCATACAGTTGTACACAAAATAGAGGACTATTTTATACAGTGTTTATATAGTGATGTATGTCTCACTGCATGGACAGAATGTTGTCTCGTTGTTGAAGATGTTTTATAAAACAAGAGAAAAATGCACATCGTCTGAATTATGGAATTATCATCTGTTTAAAATCATGCAGGGGCAGCAAGCATAAAGTCGTATGTTTCTACCTAGAATTATGTATAGGCGTTTAGATGCATTTTATGGGCGTATCCGTGTCGTGTGTCGTTAAGCTGCTGAATTATAAAGCGCAGTGAATACCGAAAAACATGTACTTCTCATACGCGTTTCTTTGAGAATTGCGAAATTGTGAAAGATATTAATGTTGAATAACTACGAATTGAGAACGTAATTTGCTAAATATAAAAAAGCCCCTGCATATCGGTTTGATAAGGGGCTTTTTCGTGTTTCTTCGCTCGAATCGTTCTTTGTTCTAACAATCCCCAGTGTTGAGCTGTCAGTTTGTCGTACCGTGCAAGCGGTCTGTTTATCGGTTAACTTCGCCTTTTTCATGGCGAACTTCTTGATTCACAATAGGTAACTTTGCCAAGTTTCTCTATTTTTAACTGATTCAGTTTATTAGGAAGACGTTAGAAAAGGAAAGGCGGTCCAAACCGGACCGCCTTACACTGTTGATACATAAATTTGCGCGGAGTGAAGCGTAAAATAAATTACCTAAGAATTTTCTCTACCTTCAAAACGGGTCTCTTCCATTCTCTCACGAAGCTCCCTAAGCAAAGCAGAGGCTTCGGTTACCTGCCGACTGCAAATGTCAGGAAGACTCTGCTGAATGAACGCCGCTTCATTTTCACGGGTTTGGGCAAGCGCCTTTTGCCCCTTTTCTGTCAACGCCACCAACTTGGAACGCTTATGTCTGGGGTTTTCGACAAACTCCATCAAGCCTTGCTCCTGCAACTCATTGCAAACGGTCTGTACGTACTGTCGTGACACGGCGAGGTCTGTCGCAACATGAGGAACCGTTGCCGGACCGTCCGAAAGCCTGTTGGCTACCCGCACTTGGGGAGTGCGTAAGCCAGCGTGCTCGTGGACACTGTCCATAGCTGCGGACAGGCTTACATGCAGCGCAAACACATCTTGAAAAAGATCATGCAGGTCGTGACCGGTGGCATGTCCATTGGGGCGCGAAGGTGTGTCGGATTGCTCTTTAATCTTCATGTCAACGGAGCTTTCAGGTGCACCACTGGTACGCTTGCGTTGGTCGGATATGGGCATTGGTTACAGCCACCTTCGTACTGTTAAACGGTATTGGCGATAGTCTTCCCCAAAGGCTTTCTCAAGGTATGCCTCTTCTTGTGGAATAACGTGAAGCCCTAGATACAACGCCATAGGCAGGGAAGTCAAAAGTATCCATATACTACCAACTGCAAGTCCAATTCCGATGAGAATAGAGACAAACCCTACATACATTGGATTACGGCTGATTGTATACGCACCACCGGTAACCAGCATGGAGGAAGGCAAGTTCGTTGGGACCTTAACACCAAGGGCGGTAAAAAGATTATGACCCCACATCATAAACATAAAACCCCCAAGGGCGATGCCTCCCCCTAGTATCATCCGCAAAATGGTAGGAATAAAAGGCAGCGTGCTAGTCCAGCAGAATTCCATTACAATTCCGGAAATGAGGCAAATATTGAACATTTTCGGTGGCATAATATTTACATTTGGGGAATCAGGCTGCGGACTGAAGTTGGTGTCGACTCTCATAATGTCCTCCTTTTTTTATTGATATGACTAAAATAAGTATGACAACTAGATTGTCACTATAGCAACTTAGTTGTCATCCAAAAAGCTATTTGTCAACTATTCCCTCTTTCCGCCTTAATTTCCGCTCAGTCTCTTTCTTCAAACCAAACTGAGTGCCCGAGTGGACTGAATGGACCGCTTTTTTATTCTATGGTGGCGGTAGGTGAACCGGCAAATGGTATAGCGACAATCTTTGATGGAAGATTGAAATTATGGGGATTTTAGCAACTCAAGGGCTTCTCGCGGTGTAGATAGATACGACTTATGAACTGACGGAAGACAACGGGCTGTGTTGGGGTGGCTGACGAGCTTGAATTGCCTGCCTGGGTGATGGGGATGTCGAGAGCATTGCCGACGAGAGGGCGGATGCTCAGGTGACTCCCGACCAGCTGGAGCGGGGATTGTTGGTGAGCAAGTCGTATGATGAGCATGCAGAGGTTTTTTAAGGGTGTTCCTGTGTGGTCTTTCTTAACTTGCTGGTTTATAAAGCAAGACAGACACCAAAAAACATGTATCCCCACATACCTCTTTCTTTGATATTTGCGAAATTGGGAAAGATGTTAATGTTGAGTACCACAGGTTATTATTCAAAATTACGGTCTAATCTTCATGATTATGAACGGATAAGAAAAGTTGCTTCAACATAAAAAAGCCCCTGCAAGGAAATGCAGGGGCTTTTTTATGTTTTTAGTACCGGAGATCACATAGAAAAATAGTACGTTAGTTCGATGTGGAAAATAATTACGGAGCTATGGCAAGCCCAATAACCCATTCTTGCGAAGCACCTTCTGGTGTGATGCTTTGTTGTAACGTGATGGTTCGTCGTGCCGTGAATCCGGCGAGGGTTAAGTCTTTATTCAAAGCTTCACAGGTTCTATTTGTAAAGCTTCTGCCTACCGCGTCTATGGAATCCTGTTTCCCATATTTAAAGGAACAGTAGAGCGATCCGCCCGGCTTGAGGGAGTTTCTGAACGAAGTCAGCACGTCGTGTAGTTCTTCGTGCGGAACATGTAGCAGAGAGGCGTTTGCCCAGATGCCATCATAAATAGGCTTGGGCTCGAACTCTTGAAAGCGAAGGCATTTGATGTCCAGTCCGGTAAGGTCTTCTGCCAGTTTTCCCAGTTCAACAGAGGCATCAAACGCATCAACCTTGTACCCGTTCTTGAGGAAGTGAAGAGCATCACGGCCGGAGCCGCAGCCTGCATCCAGAATAAATCCGTTTTCTGGAAGTACACGCAAAAACTTTTCGTACTGTTCAGTCATACTGATGGGCAAGGTCTTTTTTGAATACTCGAACGCATGGTCATTATAGTACTGCATGGCAACACTCACTTGACGTATGTTACAAAAAAAAATCCTACTCTTATTATCTGAGTACCTTATACGAAAAGTTAAGTATATTGCTTTTTTAGGTTCTAATCAAGCAGCTAAAGGCTACGTCTGCGGCATGAGTTTTCCGTCAGTATTAATGACGATAAAGCTGTTGCACGTGGACGCACCTTTGGCGTCAATAGAGGCGTTACTGTTGCGGGTGGCGCATTTGGCGCAGGCGACTGTGTGCTCTATGCGGCTCTGAATTTTTGTGGGGCTGAATTGCACCTCAGCATTACATTCAGAGCACGCAAAGTTGTGCGCCATGGCATTGTTCACGTCTTCCACGGGTTCGTTGCGGATGAGAATGTGTATGTTCTCGTCTTCTGTGGACTTGCGTCGAAACCTGTTCCCCACCTGATTGGCGAGGTTGTCTATGTTTTCATTGCTGTTGGCTGCGTTGCAATGCGGACAGGTAACGCTGTGTACAGCATAGTTTTCAATATTCTTAACGGTGAATGAAACGGTAGAGTCACAGTTGGAGCAGGGAAATGTCGTCAGCATATGTATTATCTCCGTGTGGTGATTACGTTCACTTGGGATTGCCTGAACAATAGGGCTTAGTTTGATAGTACGTAAATAGGGTGGGAGTTGTACAGATGAAAGTGGGCTGATGCTGCTTTGAATTCTTTTTCGGTAGAAAAGTAAGGATTTTGTTGTGCTGGCACATCAAAATGCTGTAAGTAAGGACATGCGCTGCATAACAGGGGATGGTTGTGCGTGTGGGTTGGTGTAAATAGGTAGAGATAGGTGTAGAGCACTCCGTTACCGGAGCACTCAATGGATTTTTACTCTATACTTAGGGGGGTGTTGTTTGCTTCTTTCGCAGCTCTTTTCAGTACGATAGAAGCGTTGATTTCTATGGCTGTACATATGCCGTACAGCTGCTCAGGGGTCGCAGCAGTTTGACCGGAAAAGACAGCGTTGATCTCGTTGGCTGAGAGGTTGGCTGTGGTTGCGATGTCTGTAGCGGACATGTCGCTGTCCTGTGCGAATTCTTGCAAGATATCGCCAACAGTGCGGTTGTACGCAGACACGCAGGCCGAGTTACAGGGGGTTCCAAGAAGCTCTTCAAAAGGTACTTCCAGTGCCTTTGCATATCGGAGCATATCTCCAAAAGTAGTTTTTTCACCGCCGAATTCTTTGCTTATCCAGCGGGAGACGGTATCGCGTCCAACGCCGAACAAGTTGCCTATTTGCTGCATCGTCTTGCCTTGCGCTCGTAGAGCCAAAATCTTTGCCATAATAACAGCCCATGCCTGAGCATTTTCAGGGTCATGTTTGGCGACGGTTTTGGAGGCTGTGCGCGTTTTGTCTTGTTGTCTTGGCATAGGGCTTGACTTTTTTTGTTGTGTTGACGCATCATTAATGCATGAACGATGTAGTTGATCGGTTATCCGAAGGACTTAGAGTAATAAACGTCAGAAAAAAATTGATACCACACTGCAAAGAGCAGTGTCAAAATGGCTTATGAAAATATATAAATGTATATGCTCAGTTAAGAATCAAAATAATAAAAAAAAGCACAGCAATAAATTATTAAATAGATAAAATGTTGAATAAAAAAGCATATCTTCACTATATCAAAATTGTGAATAAGTGTTATATATCAGTGAAAATATTTTATTAAATAAAATGTTGTAGTTCTAATGCATCGACAGTGCATAAAAAGAACTCATAGCAGCCGTATCAGCATTCGTTCTGTTTATGTGTTGCATTTGGAATGAGTATTTTCTTAATGAAAAAATATATGTAAGAGGTGAATCCTGCATCTTTTTTGGAAACAACTCAGGATGTTGATACAAATATCTATGTAAGATGCGGATAGTGACGTGCTATAAGCACAGGCAGTACACTTTATAACATAGGAGATTTGGGATGTTGTTATGTCCTGTCTGCGGAGCAAAAACACATGTTCCGCGCTCAAACGTGTCAGACGACAATTGTATCGTGCGTCAACGTGTTTGCAAGCAATGTGGACACAAGGAAATATCGGTTGAGGTATATTTATCTTCAATGCGAAAAGGGCTTAATTTTCTGGTGCAGAAAAAAGAAGAATCTTTACAACAGTGAGATAATTTTACGTTTATGCGGATACATATGTATGCACATAGCGCTCCCTACTGTGTTGTGATATTTGTATGTCCATAAAATAATAGTGCTGCTCGTATTAATAACAATGCCATTAATATCGGCTAGTCTATAACATAGTAAAGGGATTATAATGAGTGCTCAGGAAACGATTAATGTCATTGCTGCGGGGTTGGGATTAGGTATCAAAGCATATGAAAGTGCACGTCGTATTGAAGCGGCGGGTTATACTGTCCCTAATTTACTTGAGTTTGAAAACCGTATTGTAAAATTGCACAGATTGCCCCGTAAGACGGCATCGCCATCTGGCAGTGGAGGTTCACCAGCTCAATTGCCGACGGATTATGCAGGCCATGCATAAATAATGTGAAAAGGAGCTGTCTTAGACAGCTCTTTTTTTTGTCCAAAGTTTAAGCGCATCTTTACCATGATTACGAATATAGTATTCGGCAGTTATTAAATAATTTGTAGTTTCCGTGTGTTTATATTCAATGTGCGCGTCTATATGTACTTTTTGCTTGACTTGCCGCAGGTATTTCTGTTGGTGAGTGTGTACTATTTTTTGTTGGGGGATGAAAGATAGTAGCACTATGCATAGTTATTTTGCGAAATATAGTCGTTGCCATGCAGTGCGCTCAGGGGGATGCTTTTACGTCGTTATAGAATGATAACAAAAGGTGTTCAATAGTGTTTTTTACTTTGCCTACTGTATCGAGAATGACTCCACTGCATATGTTGCTGCTACTCATTGTGGTTCCATGTGCATATGCAAGTAACACTCTACAGAGTAATTGTAACATTGCTACAGGGTTTGTTTCTTCTTTACAAAAACAACACGCAGGAGACACCGTACGTCTCAAGCGATTGCGCAACAAGGTCGCAAGTCTCGGTATACAACGTTTTTCGGGAACTGTGCATTCTGTTAGAGATTTCAGCATTAAGCTGCCGCTTGGTAATACATTGATTCCGTTTGCCAACAAGGCTCTCGGGCTGCGATTCGACGGGCTTTGCGCCACAAATACAACAGCCGGAGCATCGTTCTACGATGTAGATTACGGCGCTGCCATTGTGGCAGTCATTCCGGATTCAAAGGATGCCGTTCAATGGGAACGTTTTCTTACCTCTACCGTGCGTTCGCCAGACGATATTCTTTTTCGTGAACCGGATGGAGCCATCTATTATGATTACAAAAGTAACGCGCTCGTTGCAGTATACCATCAGTATACTGCAATCTCCGGCCTTCATATAGTCGGCAGGTCCGTTATTTCCGGCGTTTCATGTGCCGCTGAAACAAACGAGTCTGCAAAGGATATCTCCACCGTTAGTAATGGAGAAATTCCACTGAATGTGGATTGTTGCAACAAAGATGTGCAGCCGTGCAGTGTGGCACTCACAGATGCAGCAGTCGTAGGTTCCGGCTTATCCGCTGAAGCAGATATGCCGCGTGAGTCTGCGACCATGATAGCAACAGCCGGAATTGCATCTGCAAACGCCCATAGCAGATGCTCGCATAGGCAGCCTCGAACTGGTGGTATTAAAGAAATTGTTCGCCTCTATTCTCAGTTGCGAACCTTGAATCCGCAGAATCGTAACGGGGCAGACACCTATTCCAAGGCATACAGCATCAACAATTTTGGTGTGAAGAATGCCTACATTGTCTGGAATAACAAAAAAGAGGGTGGTGTGCTGCTAGGTGACGGAACTGTAATTGTTCCGCCAAAATATTGCAGCCTTTATGTCGACACCTTCGGATACGTAGTAACAGACGATGACGGGGTAGGAATATTGGATTTTTCTGGAAATACCGTATTGCCCTGCAAGTACACGCTCTTTTCACTTAGTGATGACGGGCTGCTCAAGGTTGGCAAGCAAAAGGCTCCAGAAAGAAAAATGCACTACGGACTCTATGATCTCCAAAAACGCATATGGGTTGAACCAATCAAGATGTAATACATCATATTTATTGTACGTACAAAATATCAGTACAGTCCAATCTTGCTATTGTAAGCAGGCAGCGTGGTGCCAAGCTTAATGTCGCCAAATAGTAATTGGTAAAGACTATGCGCTGTGAGCAAAACAACCCCAAAAAGCGATTGTTACAATAGATTTAAAAAAACTCACACGACAAGCCATTCGGCTGATTGTTGTTTTTGGTTTATATTACAAAAAAACATGAGCAAAAAGCCCCATGAACAAAAAAGCCCCGGAACATCTTGTTCATGGGGCTTTTCAATTTTTAGCAACGTATGACCAAAATGATAAAATGGTTGACCGCACCAGTATTTCATAGTCCAACAGCGCGACTTTAATGTTATGCTATAGAGAAATTTTTGTGGGAGAGAGCCGTTGATTGAAAGAGTTTTACAGCGAGTTGCGCCAAATCTGACAGATAATCAAAAAGGCGTGTGCTTAGCACTTATTTCTACGGCAGTGATTTTGTGTGTTGCCATCGTGGTACGCCTTGTCAGTGATCGTATCCATGTGTTTCAGATTGTATTTTTCAGGCAACTTGTCCTTATTACGTTATTGCTTCCCGCAATATGTCGCAATGCAAAGACATTCCGGCATTCCAAAAATCTACTTCCGCATGCTTTTCGTGTTGTCGGAGCATTTAGTGGGCTTTGCTTAGGGTTCCTTACAGTAAGCAACCTCCCTTTAGCAGAAGCAACGGCACTAAGCTTTACCAACATATTGTTTGTGGCTGTGCTTTCAACTGTAGTGCTGGGTGAGTACGTCGGCTGGAGCAGGCGGTTGACTATCGCCATAGGATTCACCGGTGTTGTACTAGTTGTACAGCCTTCATTTGATAATCTGACGCTGACCTACACGCTGACAGGACTTGCCGGTGCCTTTGGTGCCTCAATTGCTGCCATATCTATCAAATGGATTTCACGTACAGAGCCAGTATTGTCACTGATGGTGTATCAAGCGGTGTTTGTTGGTCTGCTCGCCTTTATACCAACCTTGTTTGTGTGGCAGTGCCCCACAATGGAAGAACTGCTTTTGCTGCTCCTAATTGGTGGGTTAGCATCTCTAGGACAATGGATCTCTATGACAGCTCTTAGTCTTGGTGAAGCTAATATTATTATCAACGTGCAGTACATAAAAATTGTGTACTCAATGGTGTTGGGCTATCTGATCTTTGCTGAAACACCCAACAACTTAGCCATACTTGGTGCAGCGGTTATTCTTTGCAGCGGCATAATTCCCGTGGTTCGCAACAGAATGAAAAAGTAGCGCACTCAGCAGGCTCCTGCCGTTGATTAACGAGAGATACTTAAAGAATATTTTTTCATAAAAAAAGCTCCAGAACATATTGTTCTTGGGGCTTTTTTTATGTGCAATTGTTTTGCCTCCGGCGGGTAAGGGGACTTCCCCTTACATCCCCGCAAGGGGGGCGCCCCCTTGACCGCGAGGTTGTACTCCCCAATTTTCGAGGTTGAATTCCCTGTTCGCGCGGTTGTACTCCCTGTTTATTGTTATGGGGGGGGGAGCTAGTGGGTTTATGCAGGAGCAGGGATGTGTTTTGAATCGTAGAGGTGAAATAGGTCTGAGGGGGGAGCCTTAGAAGTCTATGGCGATCATAGACTCTTCAACCAAGAGAGTGGTTCTCTTTGGGCGTGTGAGATGGGTTCTTTTTGGGATTGGGAGGGATTTACTTTTTTGAGTTGGAGAATGTTTTTTTGGGCGTGGATGGGTGTTTTTTCGTGAAAATAGTGTTTTTTAGCCGGAAGCATTGAAAAAGCCCTCATGCGAGGGCAGTTTTTCAATGTAACTAAGGCTTGATAGGTAGCTCTTCTATCTCGATTTGGTTAGGATCGAATTTTTGCGAGCCTTGAGGCAAATATGCATAAATTTTGTATGGTCTAGCAGGGCTGTCGGGCGATATGACTGTACCGTTACAGTAAAAGCAGTAATTCGTACCATTAACTACTTGGGTTGACACAGATAGCGGCTGGTATTGAACACCAATGCCTAGTACTTGTTGAAGTTTGGAGCATTCACCGTCTGTGCATGGCCTAAATTGTGTCCATTTGCCTGACATAGAAATCCTCCTGTTCTTGAATGTATAGTTTTGGGTTAGCGTTTGATGAGGCGCTGTATTATATATAGACTAATCTTGTAGTTAGTGAATGATAACTTGCTATGAAGATGCGTTCTAATTTTCTACTCTATTGAAGTCACTTACTGTTGAATGTCTTTTTTATGCATCTTGTATGATATAGGAGCGTTACATGTATTGGATATTTGTTGTCATTGCAGTTATTGCATTAGCTTTTAATAGCTGGTGGCGTAGAAGTATTGCACGTAACTATAGAGAATTAATTGCAGAGATCGTAGCAAAGCGGCCTGAAGTAGTGAAAGATGTGCATGTTGCGGCACGTAAGCGTAAAAAATACGCGAACAACCGTGACTGGGATTCAGAACTGACTGTGTTGTGGGCTACTGATGAAGGTTTTCCCATGGATTTTGAATACACCCGTAAGCGCGCGGATGCGGAAAACATAAAATTTACGTTGAAGTCAGTTGTGCAGGATACAGGCGGGAACGTGTATTTGCAGGGAGCGGACAGGGGCAGTAAAGAAGAGCGACTCATCGATATTACAACGCTGGCATCGCATCTGAAATTGCCTATGTATAAGGTCATTCCACTGGATGAGTTGCTGGAAACCGTCTGCGGATTGCGCCTGCATTACAAATAGCCGAAAGTGATGGCAGGGGAATCGCACAACTCGTTTACTTAGTAACGCTTAATCAGCGTTGGTTGCTTTTCTCAGTTTTGTATTTCAGGCACAGAATGTGTGCCGGTGGTATTATGGATACAAAAAAACCGCTTCTACTTAGGTAGAGGCGGTTTTTTTTATGAAAGATATGGGAAATGAGCACTGCTTCCGAGTTTAGAGCAGGTGTCAGCAGTGGTTATTCAAAAAATATACAGGTCTGGCGTTGTGGAGCCATTACTGAAAATAAGCGGAAGAACTTAATACAAATAGAAAGGTTACAAAAAGAGTGAAGGACAGGACACAGTTACTGATCAGTAATAAAAATCTATTTAGCATGTTCACCTCGCGAGTGACCTTAATGATTCATGCGTAAAAGTTCAATATCAGATTGATAAGAAAAATAGATTTTTCTGTACGGTTGCTGTGTTGGGGGTGTTAAAAAAGCAAATGCACCTTCGCGGCGGTCATAAGGGGGTGATGCGATGGTACTAGCATGGCGTGGCATATCTTACTGAAAGGCTTTCGTTAGGGTATCTTGTTGATTGGAAGACCTTTTCTTCTGCAATTCAACAAGATTGGGCTATGTATGGGAAAAAGACGGTATCGAAAGATTTCTGTGTGTATTTGGAACGATGCTAAATTTTTGGCGTTGTCGCATGATGCTAAGCTCGTGGTGTTTTTTATGCTTACGCATCAGGATTTGACGCAGCTTGGGGCCTTGCGGGCAACTATTCCGGGGCTTGCGTGTGAACTGGGGATGAAACTGGAAACCTTTGGCAAAGCTTTTGAGGAAGTGTTGCACCAAGGGATTGTGGAGTATGACGAAAAGCTGTTGTTCTGGTTTCCTAACTTTTTGAAGCATAACCTTCCTGAAAGCCCGAATGTGGTGAAAAGCTGGCATTACGGATACCGCCAGTTGCCGGAAACACCACTACGTTCGGAGATCCTCTTGGGCGTAAGGGAACTGGTAGCAACACTTACACAAGGCTTTCGGGAAGCTTTCACATGTACTTTTGCGGAAGAACTTGCGGAAACTTGTCCTAATCAGAGAGCAGAGAACAGGGAACAGGAGAAAGAAAAGAGAGTCGGTGACTCTCCGGCTCCCTCGTCACAACCCGCTTCACCCAATGCTTCCCCTGATACTTATTCACCTCCCAAACAGAATGTTCAGTCACTGAGCTCCTTTGCTGTGAAACCTAAAAACTTGTCTAACCCTTTTACTCCAATGAAAATTCACCCAACGTCACTAACGGAGCTACCCAATGAAACCTCCCCCCAAAACTTCCATGAATCCTCCCTAACTCCCGATAACCATAATCGCAGTCGAGAGGGCGTCCCTCTCGCGGGGATGCAAGGGGAAGCCCCCTTGCCCGCCGGAGGCAATAAATCTGCCGCAGGCAAAATAAGTGCCGTAGGCAATAAGCCAACCACAGACGATAAAAACATCGCAGGCGATATAAACACGATAGACAACAAAACAACCTCAGACATAAAAAATACCGAAGAAAATCCCTCTGCTTCAGGTGCTAAAACCTCACCCCCAAATGTGCTGGAACCCCGCATTCCATGCCCATATGAAAGGATTCGGGAAGCTTACAATGTGACGTGTACGAGGCTGCCAAAATGCAGAGAAATTACACCGTTAAGAAAGGCTCGGCTAAAATCTGTATGGAACTCTGGTTTAGACCGAAAAAATCTGGCATGGTGGGAACGTTATTTTGCCTTAGTGCATGAAAGCGCTTTTTTGGCAGGTGAAAATGATCGAGGGTGGACGGCAAACTTTGACTGGATTGTGAAGCCTGCCAATATGATAAAAATAGAAGAAGGTAACTATCTGCCTAAGCAGGGGAAGCCGCAGAAGGGGGCTGGTGTTAGTGCAACGAACCGCGCTGTGTATGAATCTATGATGCAGCGGGGATAGGGGATGGACTGGAATAATATTGCGGAACGTGACGTGTTCCTCCAACGTTTTTTGGGTCTGTGCGAGTTGTTCGGCGTTGCTGCTGACGAGTTTAAAACAGAATTGTATTTTCGGGCGCTGAATCGTTTTTCAGCGCAGGAAGTGGCACGGGGGATTGATAGAGCCATCACGCAGTGCCGTTTTTTTCCAAAGCCTGTGGAGCTGCTGGAGCTTATTCAGGGATGCCCTGAAGACATAGCCGAGGTGGAAGCGGGTAAGGTTATTGAAGCGGTAAAGCGTGTGGGGTCATGGAAATCTGTAGTCTTTGACGATGCTGTTACGGCTGCTGCTATTGAACAGGGGTTCGGCGGCTGGGTGAAGCTTTGCAGCGAAATGACTGCCAGAGATGAAAAGTGGTTCCGTAAAGACTTTTGCAAACTGTATGTCAGCTTTGCACGGCAGAATGTTCAGTTTAAGGGCGCGTTGGCAGGGCAGGCTGCCATTGCTAACGACGCGCACTGCAACGAGCATGAAGAGCCGGTGGCACTGGTGGGCAATGTGCGTAAAGCGCAGACGATGCTCGAAGCCGGAGTCATAAAGCAGGGAACCCCGATTGCCATGCTGACAGGCCGTGTCGGCAAAAAACTCGCAGTGGAGGCACTGGATGGGTAGTATCTATATTCCGCAACATTTTAGCATTGATGAGCTGCTGCCGCCGCCTGCTTTGCTACCTGCGTCCTTTGAGACTGTGTACCATAAGGATAAGGCCGCGCTGTTTCGTTTGTTCGATTACCGTATACTGGTAACACTGGACAGACTGCGTGAGCGTTATGGGGCGTGTTCGATTAACAATTGGCATAAATTTTCTGAAGTGGAATGGGTAGACGGCGTTCCTTCTATGTTTCGTTTTTCTGGCTGGCGACCTGTTGATTGTTGTGAAGGCGCGGCGTTGTCTGAACATAAGCTGTTTCGCGCTATGGATTGCAAATTCAGCCATACTACACCGGATGAGGTGTGGGATGAAATGCTTGTGGATGCTAATGCGCCGCAGTTTGAGTACATGCAGCGCATTGAAGCCTTTGGCGGTATGTCGTGGTTTCATTTTGATATGGGACAACACGCCCGTTACGGAAAGGCGATTTACGTAATCAGTAACCGCGGCGATCGTGCCGGTCTGCCAAGGCAGATTGAAAGGGTCGGCGGATAAAATCTCGGAACGCAGAACATGGCTGGTTCTGTCGATGAGGTAACGAATAAAAAGCCCCTGAAACGTTGTGTTTCAGGGGCTTTGCTGTGGTTTTATATGTGGGTATCTTTTTCTACTTCTGCCGGTTTACTCATTTTACGTTTGATAGTGATGTGAATTACTGTCGCAAGAATACCGATGGCAATGCCCGGGAATATGGCATCAGTAAATTGATTCAGACTGAAAAGGTGCTGAAAGATCAGTGTTCCAATGCCGATGTATACAACTAAAAGTAAAAATATAAGTCTCATGTGTGCTTCCTTAGGTAGCATGGTGCTATGGGGGGGACGAGGTGTGAGGATCGTCTCCTGTTTAAAATTTTTGCAAAGGCTTAGGCGCTAATCTCCATGCTAGTAGTCTATCTGCCGTGTTAGTCACACTATATTCTCAGTTAGGATGGTAAAGCGGAGAGTCGCTTCCGGTTGTGTGAATGTTTTTGTGCAGCTTAAGCCCAGTTTCGTGCTTGGTGGAAGGACGAGCAGAAGCTCTCGCGAAAATGTCTCTTCATCTATTGTTACGTGCACGTTTAGAGTTATTTCGAACTTTTTTTCATGATCCGGATTAATCAGATAGGCGATTCTGCCTGTGTTGTGCGCTCCGCAACAGCCATCGTATCTAAGAAAACATTGATGTTTGCTTTGATGATCTTGGGGTGATTGATTGTTGCATTTGTTTTTGCGGTCGTCACAGAGTACGCGATCAGCTTCTGTGAATCGCACTTTGCTTCCAAAGTCCTGAGATATTACATCAAAAATTTCTTGTGGAGTAAGGTGCTGCATATAGTTCCCTGCATTTGCCGCCAAAGGTTATGAGAGGATGTTCGAACCATGATTCTACAACAAGCTTTGGGTTGGTGGAATTGTTTTGTGGAAAAAATGTGGTGCTGCCGTGTGGGGTGACTGCAAAAAATAAAACCCTTGTTTGAGCTGGGGCAGGTTGTCGCTTGTGCGGGATTTGGAGAAATTTCGTATAAAAGTCAGGCTGTGGACGAAATGAAGCCGTGAGTGATGGTGACGTAGTTGACGTCGAGCCGACTAGACAAAATAGCCAAGTGGACTATATTAGTCATAACAAATTAGTTTATTAGCGCGGGCTGCGCTGTATATATTTTTCACGGAGAAGATGATGATCAAAACTCTTGAGCTTAACAACGTGGGGCCTTCCGAACATCTAGAAATAGAGTTCGGGGACAGACTCACCGTGTTTACGGGTGATAACGGCTTGGGAAAGAGTTTTGTTCTTGATGTTGCATGGTGGATGCTCACAAAGGAGTGGGCTGGCGAGATGGCAATGCCGGAATCGCTGATTACTGCTTCCTACAATAATAGTGACCAGCCGGAGCCGGTTATTCGCGGCCAATTTGATTCCATTAATAAAATGGATGTGGTGCAGCATTATGTTTTTCAGCCTCTGGGACAGGTGTGGAGCTGTAATTCGAATGAAGACGAACGGATTATAGAAGGCAACTCCCCGAGCGATTCTATTGTGCTGTATATGAAGTATGACGGAACCGTGGCTATGTATGATCCGGTTAAAGCGCAGGCAGATGAGTTTGCACGGGCGCTTGTACAGGAACGTGCGCGGCATTATGAAAACGTGAGCATTTCTTTTACGCAAAAGACTACCCGTATATATTCTCAAGCAGAACTTTGGAACGGTGTGCAGAAGCGCCGCAGGCAGGAGTTCAACGGTCTGATTGCAGACTGGGGCGACTGGCAGCGTGAAGACAGCTTTGCCTATGAGTGCTTGAAGAAGGGCGTACGTCATTTATCCCCGAAGGGTGAGCCGTTTTCCATTGGCAGTTTGCGCAGGGTTAAAGCAGACGACAGCCGCAAGTTTCCTACAATCAAGTCTGAGTTCGGCAAAGAAACCCCACTCATCTATGCATCAGCAGGTATCCGCAAAATTTTATCTCTTCTTTATGCTATGACATGGGTATGGAATGAGCACATTGAGCTGTGCGAAAAGTACAACATGAAGGCAGCCTCAAAAATTGTTCTCATGATCGATGAGGTGGAAGCGCATCTGCATCCGCAATGGCAGCGAAGTATTTTGAAATCTCTCGAATCCGTCATGGGCAGCCTGCTCACAGGGTACGATGTTTCTACGCAGCTTATTTGTACTACACATTCTC
The DNA here is from genome assembly GCF_009914765.1 of Halodesulfovibrio sp. MK-HDV. Taxonomy (NCBI): domain Bacteria; kingdom Pseudomonadati; phylum Thermodesulfobacteriota; class Desulfovibrionia; order Desulfovibrionales; family Desulfovibrionaceae; genus Halodesulfovibrio; species Halodesulfovibrio sp. MK-HDV. The sequence goes on from NZ_WYDS01000006.1 coordinate 73,922, forward strand.
CGTTGGTTCTGGCGTCCCTTGATCCTATTTTTGATGAAGAGGAAGACGCGCTCTATACTTTTGATATGAACAAAGAAAAGTGTGAAATAGAGTTGAAAAAAGAGGAATGGGTACGACGCGGATCTTCTGCAGCGTGGCTTACAAGCCCTGTTTTTGGATTAGAGACAGACTCTTCAGAACAGCGTGAAGAAGCGATTAAAGAGGCTAGGCTGGCAGTGCGTAACCGCGTTAGCGAAGCAGAGGCCCAAGTTGTTCATCAAAAACTGGTTGCCGCGTTGCATCAGGCCGACCCGTTCTGGTCATTCTGGCGTACCCGTGCAGAGAAACGGGGCTGGAATTTATGATCCCAGTGACCCGCGCTCCGGAGCCAGGAAGTTTCAATAAAAAAGTCAGAAAGCCGGGGAGAATGTTTTTAAGGCGTCACCATGTCAAACAGGGTGATCCTCCACCTGCAAATTTCCCATGGAGAAGGTTCTGGAGTCGAGCCATACCCATGCTCCATAGAAGCTACCACGATATTTGTGCGTACCTTGGCGTCTATCTCGATCCAGATACCGACGGTTCAGGAAACCGCGAAGGCAGCGTAGAGCACTTTATTCCGAAAGCGCAGAATGCATGGCAGGCATACGAGTGGCGGAACTATCTTCTTGCGGACAGGCGCGTAAATTCCAGCCGTGGACAGGAGACGTTGACGTGTCCGTATGATTTGGATTTCTATCCCTTTGAGCTGATGCTGGATACCGGCATGATCGCGGTTTCTGAAGAACTGACAATGGAGCAGGAAGACAAGGCTTACGAGATTTTGGATGCCTTGAGTCTGGATAAAGAAATGTACGACATAGAACGCGCAGAGTATTACGCTCGCTATAAAGATCGCACCCGTGATGATGCCCTTACAAACGCTCAGATTGCCCGCTACGCTCCATTTATCTGGTATGAGATACGACGGCAGGGTTTTGTTGTTAATGAGAAGAAGAGGCGCAAGTAACGCGACCAGTGCGGCCTGTTCGAATAAGCAACCAGTTCGAATAAGCGACTGGACGAAGATAAAAGAAAAACTCTCATCAGTTGATGGGAGTTTTTTTTTGTGATCGCATCACCTGATTAGGTGACGGCAAGCGAGGGCGCGTGGTAGCTGCTCTGGTTACGTGTGGAGTTGCTTGAGCGCTATTGGGTTTTATATAAATTCGGTTAATGCAAAATGTAACTAGCCATCGAAAACATACGAAAAAAGCCCTGCTAATTTGTCTGCATCCTGTGAGAAGGGCAGGCAAATTAGCAGGGCTTTTTCTTTCTCTTTTCTAGCTCAGGATTTTTGTTGCAAGGAGTTTCTGGATCCCCACAACGTCGCTGCCTTTTTTGAGCTCTTTTTTGATTGGCGCATGGCGACCGGAAACCCACAAGGTGAGTTCTGAGTCCATGTCGAAATGGCCTGCGGTTTCAACGGAGAAAGTGCTGATCGATTTGTATGGAATGGTCAGGTAATCAACTTTTTTACCGGTCATACCTTGCTTGTCGATCAAAAGAAGGCGTCCTGAAGTAAATATATACATGTCCCGGATTACTTTGAAAGCGCGTTCAATCTCTTCGCCTTCAACCATAATCGGCTCTAAATCTTTATATAGTTTTTTAGCATCAACTTCGGATGCATTGCCTAATAAGGCATCAAAAATTCCCATAGTATTCTCCTAATAATCTGCGGAATAAGCAGCGAGAACCTATAGTCAAAATTGTTTTAAAAGAAAACCTATAAAATTATTTAAAAAAGCCCTTACAAGTTACTGTAAGAGCTTTTTACATTCGTATGTGGAAAGTAAAAAAGTCCTCTACAATTAAGCAGAGGACTTTTTATTGTTACGCTTTGTCTGCTGCGGCAATATTTAATGAAATATTTGGGCAAGCATATTCTGATACAAGCTCTGCTACTGCAAAGTTGGTTTCGGACATGTTTGCAATAACTTTTAAGCTGGAACCGGATTCGTTTGCAACAGTGAGGAGCTGTTCAAGCTCTTCTGGAATGATGTCGCAGGTGGAAACAGTTAATGATGAGCCTTTGGAAAGTAGAAGTATTAACTTATTAATTGGGTATTCCACTGTAGTCTCTCTGTTTTTTTAAGCACATGATGATGCATGTAGTCTTATAGGAAATTTGTATAATTTGTAGCAAACAATATTGCTATGCTTGAAACTTTTTTTAGCGTGTGAGTACACTCGGTATCTATTAAAAAACTCTATCGTTTTTTCTGTGCCCGTCAAGCATACGAATAAATATCTGGAACAGAGCTTTATTGCTCCTCTCGTTTTTGTCTAGCGTATGAATAAGTTGTGAAAAAACATCTGTGGGTTGTATCGTCTCCACTAAATTTTACAAAGAGAGTAGGCGGAGTTTGCTATACTTTACAGGCAGAACTGTCAGGGTAAGGATAGGAAGATGCATACAATACGAAAAAGGAATCTTTTGCTATAAGCCAAAAGACGATGTTTCTACTTTGAATAACTGACTAATTATTCGGTGTTGTTATGCTTTTTTATACATGATAGTTGATTCACCCCTTAGCGAAGACTGTCTTCATCAACTAATTACAAAGGATATTGCAATGTATGATTATGCTCCCAGTCATAGTGACTGGATTGAGAGAATGGATTCTTTTATGCGTTCAGGCAGAACGTTGGAAGGAACATTCGAGGAACATTCAATCAGCATTTGCCCTGATGAAAAGAAAGTATCCTACGGTGTGAAAGTTGATGGCTGGCTCGTGAGTTCTAGTCGGGAAGCTGCAACTGTTTTGTCTTTCATAATTGAAGCTTATGAAGAAACGATTATTGAAGAAGAGATTGAAGCTGAAAGAGAAGATGCGATAGAATTGGCTAAAGACTGGGCAAAAAGTGAAGCCTTGAAGGCAGACAAAAAGCCTGAAGATGTTGCCAAGGCTATTTTGGAAGCTGCTGTAAATGCGGAGTCTGAAGCATATGAAGTCGACCCCGAAGAGATAACAGCTCTTGTAGCTGAGAGAATAGAAGAGATTCTTGATGCTTGCGAAAGCGAATAGACAATAGAATGTAATTAAGAAGCCCCCTAGTACGGTAGGGGGCTTTTTTTATTAGGTACGCCTAGTTGTGCGGTAACATGTGTTACCGTACTTCTTTGTTCTACTTACTACCTGTTATTACATAATTGGTTTCCAAACATTAGCTTTTGCTAATTGGAGCATACATATTTTAGCATTGCTCAGAGTGGTCCAATATACATAACTTCCAGCTAAATTTGCGCCTTCAAGGTTTGCGTTAGTTAAATTAACGTCCTGAAGATCGCAGTTAGCAAGAGTAGCGTGTTGTAAGTTGCAACTATGTAAATTGTATCCACTCAAGTTCTTTTCAGATAAATCGGCAGAAGATAGATCTGGTTCTACTTCCGGGTACTCGTTTCTCCAGTTGTTCCAAGCTCTTGATCCATTTGACAGCAGTTCAAAATGGGATTGTCTCATTTTTATGACCTCATATTTTAGTAGAAACACTAACTCAGATGTTACAAGCACTGTTTGCATGTAAAATAAGTGCAAATTCAATGTGTAAGTGTCTAATCGGATGCAGTAGAAAAAATGTTATAGTCAAAATCAATTTTTTTACTATACGCAGTGCTAAACTTATAATGCATGTCAAAAAACTAACATCATTAAATCTTTTACTGTGAATTTATAACCAACATTATTTATTCACGAATTTAGTGCTGTAGGGTGAGAGTGAGAAGCTAAAAAAAGTTAGTAAATACACCTAAACTTTTTTTTACATTTTTCTGTTTAGAGTGATTGCTCTTTTTTAAGCTTTTTATGTGCAAAGCAATGCAAAAATGGAAAGCGTTTAGAGCCTAAAACGCAAGAAAGCCTAGGCGGCTGGGCTTTTGCTATGCCTTGTGCATTGTGCGTTGTGCTGTGTTAGATTTTTGACAGCGGCTAAAATAAAAAGCTCATAACCTTTTAAAAGTTATGAGCTTGTTTTTTTGAAGTAATGTGAGAAACGTAAAGCTATGGTCTAGCTTGGTTCGTCTTCTGCTGTTTTAGTCATAAAGCAATCTGGAACAGAGAGTTTCCAGTGAATCGCAGCAGAGCGAATCCCAAAAATGGTGACTATACAGATAGATCCCAATGTAGCTCTGTGTTCAGGGAAAATGTGAGTGACAATAGAATAGAGTATGCAGCCTGAGAGTACAGGCGTTGCATAGAGTTCTCGTGTCATAATGAGTGTTGTACGCCCCGCAACCACGTCACGGGTTACACCGCCCCCGACAGCTGTAATAACACCCAGTAAGATAGGGCCAACAGGCATCGCAAAGTCTAGTGCAGAAACTTTATCCATTGCCTGTATCGCAAAAAGAGATACACCAAGTCCATCGATGTACAACATAAGTGAATAGATGAATCTTCGCTTGAAAAAGGGAGTCGCTGCAAACGTGATTAGGCTTGAAACAAGACCAACCCAAATGTAGTTCAGGTCGTTTGCCCAAAAGACGGGTACATCAAGAATTAAATCTCTGATGGTGCCGCCGCCAATGGCTGTGATAACTCCGAGTACGCATGCGCCGAATAAAGCGATGCGTTGTCTGGAAGATTCAAGCACAGCAGTTATTGCAAAGGCCGCAGTTCCTATCATCCCAAGTGTGTAACTTACTATATCCATCCGTTTTTCCTTCCGCAATGTGCCAGCACATGCAAATTGTGGCATGAACAGTTGGGTACCTTTGGTTGTATGAGGTAAAGCTGTTCATCATTATGTTGTCATCGGTAAATCTTACGGTGTTCCAGTGCCTGCGTTGCAGCAGGGCACCCGTTACCAACAGTTTCATTGCAGTGCGAATACGGCGCACTTCATGGTGTTGGTTTATATTGCCCACAGATTCTTCAATGTTTTATTTTACAGGGTCACTTGTAGGTTGTTCTTTTTATTCACGTTGAACTCATCATGAATTTGTTGGAAAGGACTGCGTCCGTTAACAAAACAAGTTGCGATGGTGCAAGTGTTTTTGTGCTGAGAATGAAATTTTCTGTTCTAGGATGGGGATAATTGCCACAAAAAGTATTGTCTATATCATAAGTTACGAGTGAGTTGATTGCTGAGGACAGAGGAATAGTTTTGATTGGATCGATAGGTAGTTCCCTATCGATTTGGTAGACAGCGAGGTGAGAGTTTTATCGGAAAATGCGTTGTTGGTGAGGCTATGGAGGTTGTGCCCGTTGCGGCGGTGTGAAGTTCTTTTTTATCAGCTACAAAGGGAGGATAATTCCTCTCCGATAGCAGGTAAATTGCGAATGTTTTTAATCTCTTATAATCGCAATCATGATTATCATCTTGTTTTCTCTCTATTTTTTGAGACGATAATAGTGTGGAATAACTTTTTACCAGGAGGCAGGTATGCCTACCATTAAAAATAATTCCCTTATTGTTCCAAGAAAAATGCAGTATCGCGAGAAGTATGACCCAAAAGTGCAGGAGACTTTTTTCTACCATATCCTGCCCGGCACCTATCCTATCCAGATGGCGTGGACTACCGCTTATGTTCATGCTGATATCATGGTTGAAGACGGAACTACCCACACAGGAACCGTTACCCACCTAGCTGTGCCTCTCTATGAGGTTATCTACTCATCAGTTCATCGAGAAGCATAGTTCAGACACTACGTTTGACGTGATCGTACGCAGCACTTGATCTTATATATTCAGTCCTAATATTCTGTCGATTCTTAGAGCGGCAACCGAGCATGAAAGAGGTACCAGAATGATTGTTTTCAATTACATTCCGGCACCTCTTTTTGTAACTCTGCCTGTATTCAATGATGGGAAGAATTCGGCGATAACTACCCAGAGTTAATATTCATCCTCCAATCCATGGAAAAGGCCGTAGAAGACTTCGCCGCCACTTCGACGGAATGGAAGAACGGGTTAGAGAATAGAATAAAATTTGAAAGCAAATAAGAGGCCCTCTGTCAAATTGATAGGGGCTTTATTTTATTATGCCATTAAGTTGCCAGAACTTCTTATAGGGAAAATTTGCATTTTGGTTTGTAAGCTTCCTTTAAAAAGACACACGCCCAAATAGAGTTTACTGCAACCTTCGTCTGAATCAAAAACGCAGAGCAAAGAAAGGGCTTCTAAAGCGGATAAAATAACTTCCCTGGTGGAAGTTACAATGAGGAGCGCCCACAAAGCCTTCTCGACGGGCTTACCGCGTCAGAATTTCTATCTATTAACGTAGAAAATTCTAATTTTGAACTGTCAGCTTGATGGAAGAGTTTACAACAACTGCTTTCCTATTGATTTCGATAGTATTACGGCATTTGTTTTTCTATTATATCTCTCAATAAGTGATCTTAATATATCAAATTAATTAACATTTATTACAGGAGAAAAGTAATGCCTACCCAAATTCATACAGAAGACATTTTATCACATATCGTTATTGAAGAAAATGCAGAGAAAACTTTAGACCAGACTCTATCAAATGTTGAAGGATGTATGACGATTCTTAATGCAGGAATCGGTAGTATTAAACTGTGTTATGAAGTGCATGGTAATAGTGTTACTGTTTCTGCGAAAGCGTGTACGTCTGTGAAAGACTTCTCACTTGGCAGTGCTACATTATCAATTGGTGCATGTGAGACATTGTCAGGTAAGGTGAAAGTTCTTTTTGCTTGGGCAAAAGGGGAAGTAAAGGTTTGCTTTACGAAAGATTTTTATTTGACCTATGAGGCAAAACTTAGTGCCTCTGGCGCAGGAAGTGTCTCAACTTCCGGTAAAATTCATCTGATTTAGAGTTGGCGCTGAATTTTAGTCTTGTTTGAAATGGGGCTTCAGTGAGAGCTGAAGCCCTTTATTGTTCCAGAGCTACTCATTCTAATATGATTTAGAATGAGAGCTTTCCTTCATTTTCCCGAATCCTCTAATTTCAGCAAGTTCGGTACATCTTGATTCATGTTTAAATTGTTCAGATATCTTTCTGGCGTAGATTGTCATGTCAATTTAAACACTTGATTCAATCCGAATTATTTCAAGAACTTCATGGTTGTTCGAAAATAAAGTTTATTTTTGGAGTGGTCGTTTTTAAAAAATAAAAAGGGTGTTAACCGACTGGTTAACACCCTTTTCTTATTCACTATATGGCGGAGAGGGAGGGATTCGAACCCTCGTTAGGCTTTGAGACCTAAGCACGATTTCGAGTCAATCCAAGCAATTTGCTATTCATACAAAATCTAGGAATAGCGAGGGCTGTAGCGGAATAACAGATTGTCTAAAGTAGTCTGTTTTAAACTCTACCGAGTCAAAATCGAGTCGCAAGCAACTTCTCTAATTTTTAAAATCAGTTTCGTATTTATGCATTTTGCAAATGTCTTCTAACTCATAGGAAGGAGCACATGTTGCATTGTATTTGGCAAGCAATAAAGCTGCGAAGGCTTTGTCTTGAACTCTGTTAGTAAGATATTGCATTAGATTATAGTATTGAGTTGGGTATGAAATGGCATAAAGCTTTTCATCATGATCCGGATTACCGACTTTTTGGGCAATGTTTACGGGAGTATCAAGTGGGGTAAGTAAAATGTAATTACGAATAGATGGTCCTCGCACTTCAACTGCTTTTAGTTTCCCATTTGCCGTCTTAACTTCCTTCATTGCATAGAATTTACTGGTCTTATTGATATTGTCGGTTAATGAGATTGAATAAAAAGTGATGGACTCATCGGTTTTAGTGGGAAAGTTCCATATTATTTCAGCTGGCTTATTTTCTTGCTTAGGAATGGTCTTGGTTAAATGATATAGCTGAGCGATTCTTTCTTCCTCTTCAGACTTAAAGCAAGCTGGAGTATCTGGGTGACGGTTCAAGTAGTTACTGTTGATGTTTGGAGCACTAGTCGTTGTTGTTAATATATGAGGATTAAGTTGCTTTAAATCAGTTACTTCTCCAGCCTTAATAAGATTGGAAAGATCATCGTTGCATATACATCCCGTCGTACTCATGCCATGATCTGACCATTTAAGAGTGTAAATATCTTCAGAGTAATGAGAAACAGAAGCTACAGCTCCTGTGTTTATGACACGTTTTTTTTTGTAACGTCTATGGTTGATGAGGTCTTTTCTAGAGTTGAATAACACATGTTTTCTTATGAAAACGTAGTGTTGCATTGATCCCAGTTTTGAGGAGAACTTATTTCTAGAGATTACTTCAGGCTGAAGGTAAATTGTAATTCCGTCTTGAGTTAGAACTTTATGATAGATCGATTTATCTGGAGAAATCTCTGGCGGAAGTATTTCGGCTTTGTTTGGATCATAGTCAAAAAGTAAGAACATATATGGGATGAATGTATAGTAAGTTCGGTTTTTTTCTTTGTCCCATATGACTCCAGTAGCATTTTCGTATGTATAATGAGCGCTTTGCAATAATCCGTCGTGATGGTTTTGCGCCTGTGATGCGATGGTGCTTGCGATGCAGAAAGTCATCACTACAAGTTGTAGGCAACATTTTGTTATATTATTGTTAATTCGCATTGGATGTATCCTCAAATACGCTACGAAGTTTTTCTTTCATACATTCTTTTGCAGCACTTATAGTCGCCGAATATCCATTTTTTACGTCAATAATCGCAATCGCGTACTCTGAGCTATGAGGAGTAGTTTTTAAATTGTATAATATTTGAGCATTATTAACTAATAAGTCTGATGTAGGTGCAGTTTCTTGGCAATAGCTTGTTAAAATATAAAGGGAGTCGATGAAGTTATCATGAGCTATTTTAAAGGCTGAAAGCACTTGGCCCGGAGGTTGACCCTGAAAGTTGGTTCCTTCGATGGGAAGTGCGACAGCAAGTAGCTTGCTATAGGCGTCATCTACATTTTCCATTCTTGTTGAGATCGTGTTTGCTTCAAATTGTGCATAATGCTCCAATGTTGTTTTAGCACGCTGATGGTCGTCATAACTATCTTGAATGAAATAGAAACCTAGAAGCATTACAATGAGCGGTATAGTAACGTTAGTGAGAGCAGATAAAAGAACAGTGCTGAAGGACAGGCGAATCGGTTTCATTTCTCACTCCTATTATTTTATTTTATATAATTATTTTAATGATAACGATTTTTGAATCGAATGATAATTATTATGGAAGAGAGACTTTTAAGTAAAAAACGGGAAGTTAGATTGCACTGTTCGTATTCAACAGATGCTACCTATTTGAATTGTAATAAAAAGGGCTTCATCCTGTTGGATAAAGCCCTTAAGTATTATGATGAGCAACAAACTACGTTCCTTTTTCTTCCAACTCCTCCAGCGTGAGCAGGTGCGGAACGTCCCGATCTACGGCGAGGTCATGCAAGTATCGCTCTGTAGTAGAGTGGTTCATATGCCCCAAGAATGCTTGAATTTGATAAGAGGTTGCTTGTCTACTATCTTTAAGCCGTGTTGCTACGTGGTGGCGTATTCCGTGAGCAGTGAATTTGGACACCTTTGCCTTGTGGCAGTTCCTAGAAAATAGACCAACTAGAAAGCTTCCGGAGCGCGGTTGCGGGTTCCCGTATCGTGTTGGAAAAACCAGATCAGCGGTGCGGCGTTGGTTTCTTCTTTCAAGCATTTCTCTAAACGCTGGCGAAATAGAGAGCGTTCGCGGCTCATGATTCCCTCTTTTTCGCTTTCGCGTGTAGAGCGTAATGGTGTTCAGCTCAAAATCTATGTCATCCCATTTTAGATTCGTAATCTCGCCTATCCGTGCGCCAGTGTAGTAGAGCGCATCTATCCAGTCTCGTTCTTCATCAGTCGCAACCTCTCGAACCTTTAGAATGTCTCCCAGTGTTGGGACATGTCGAATAAATTTTTCCTCTGGAAAAGGCTCGGCAGCCCTCCAAGGATTTTTTTGGATATGGTTTCGACGTATCGCCCAGTTCCAGAGGATTGAAAGTTCTTTGCAATGCCTGTTAGCAGTCTTGCCACTGGCGGCTTGTTTCAGGTGTACAAGGTAGTTTTCAATTGTTGAATCTGGAAGCTCCTCAATAATAAAATCGCCTCCTAGAAACTCCAGAAGGCGATTAATTACGGTGCGCTTGTATGCGAAAGTCTGAGCTTGCCGTCGTTCCTGCATGAAGTCGAGATAACCGTTAGCCACAAAGCCGAAGCTCGTGCCTGTCGGGGTTTTCATAGTACGTTTTCTTGTTTCCGTCTGTTCCCACTGACGAGCCACTTTTTTGGTTAGAAACCCTCGTTTTGTTTTGACCACGGCTCCGTCCAGATACAGAACGGCCTTGTAACGTCGCCCCTTCTTGGTTTGGTAGGCTGTTACGGACATCGAATCCTCCATTTTCATATAGATAGGCAATCACATCGGCAGGGATGAACCGTGCGCCTTTGGCGTTTCTTCCGGTACCCACGTAAAAGTGAGGCCATTGTTTCCATACACCAGCCAGACTACCTTTGCTCATTTTAACAAGCTCGGCCATTTCATCAAGATTAGCAATAGGGGGAAGTTGTTGTGTGGTAATTGAGTGGTGCATGGTGACTCCAAAATTCAAGAGCTATGGTTAGTGGTCAAAGTCGCAGGTAAATTTTTCGCCGCATTCAGGGCAGTAAACTTCTTGGTCTTTTAAAAAGAGAATTGAGAAGTCGTTTGGTCTGTCTTCCCAAAAATCGCATTCGGTAAGCAGATCCACTTCTTCGTTGCAGTGTGGACAATTAACATTGAGTTCAAGCGTCCAATCTGCTGTTAGCTTTTCTGCCATGCTTAACAACCCCTCGGCATACAGCGGGTGCACCATACGCCGTGGTTGTTGCTGGTGTGTACTTCGCCTTCGCAGATTAGGTGACCGCAGCAGTCGCAGTGGGCAATTACCGGAATACCTGCAACTGTATCTACTTCGAGATAGTAGGGTGAGTTGTGCAGATTGCCTCGAAATTGTTCGGCAAGGCCGGAGAGTTCGAGCTGACCTGTTTGATTCAAAATTGTTGCTACCATTTTCTTTGCTCCTTTGGTTATGCCGGATGCATTCCCGTTGCATCCGGCGCAGTGTATGGAGGGGGAAGCTAGGCGATAACTTTTACTTCTTCCGGCAGGTTTTCGCGGAGCCAGTCAGCAATGGATTGCATAGCGGTGATCTTCCATGCGCCGCCGTCGGCTTCGATAAGAGCGCATTTTGCGCCGTTCTCGCCGCCTTTAAAACGGAGCGTCATTTTTCGACCGGGCTGAGCAACCTCTGTGAATGTGGAGAACGGATAAAGAATTACAGGGTTTGGCACTTCGGTTAATTCTTTAGTAACTACACCAGCGCGAGTTGTGACGTTCTGCTTCATACCGTCGTCCTGCTGCTGTACTTCTGCAGAAGTAGAGATATTGCCGCAGACTTGAATTACGTCGGTCAGGTGGTCGCCTTCCGTCTCTACAAAGCAGGACTGCATGTATGGCAGGAATTGCTCTGGAGAGTGGTACTCAGGGCGTGTAGCACTGGAGAACATATGCACTGGAACAATAGCTTCGGCTTGCATGAACGTAGGGCGTTGCTTGTGCGGGCCGTATGGAACGGAGCGGATAAGTACGGTGTCGTGGCTTACGACATGCACCATGAGTTCGTCGTAATCGAGCTTGTCGGGATTGCTTTCGAGATAGTCTTTCAAGCCTGTGAGAGTGTGGATGTGCAAGCTTTCGGCTTCCGGTTTGTAAAGCTTGTTCCAGTTGCCTTTGATGTATGGGCGGCCTTCGTGCTCGTGCACAACGAAAGCATTTTCGTTTTTCAGCTCTTCGCGCGCCAGTTCCTTGCCAGTGTTAATGAGGAGTTCCGCAGTTTCAAATGTATTGCTTTCCATGGTTATTTCTCGAAGTAGTTAGAGGGTGAGGTTAGTTTGCGTTCGCAGCCGATCTGAACGGAGTTACGTTCTCAGCTATGGGCGCGGTCTTTTCGCCAGAGGATGTGCTTTTCTGGTCAATTGGCAGCTCGTTCTGATTTGGATTCATGTATTCAGAAGCAGTGGCTATTCCGTCGCTGTCGGTGCCAATGTTTACGTGTGCAGATACCGCAGCCTGAGAAGCTAGTTTCTTTTCAACAGCAATGCTTACTGGTGAACTTGCGCGGTCTTGTGCTGGTTTAAATTCGATTTTCATAACCACAGAACGCTTTGCTGTGGCGTTTGTGTTCGGATCAAGGACGTTTGCCCATACTTCTTCAAGGGCGTTGTTCACCATCTCAACAGCGGCTCCGCCTTTAAGACTTTCGAGGGTTACTTCGTAACTCATAATTCCTTACCTCGTTAAAATTTCGCCATAACTGAGCAGGGCAGCAAAGCTAAGTGCCAAAATGCCAGCTATGAACAGGCGGTTAATAAAAGCCGTCGTAGGCCATTCTTTTGATCTGCTTGCGTACATGCAGCCCTCTCGTTTTTTAGTGGTGCAGCCTTACAGCCGTTATTTTGCAAGGCTGCACCGCAGCTAGTCAGCATTCTTACCAGTATCACCAATAGCCATATCCATTGCACCGCTATGCGTATGCCGCAGACATGCACCCAAGAAGTGACGGACTAACAACGGTGCTATACTCGCGTTGCGTTTGGTCTTTTTTCTTTCGGTGTGAAGAAAGGTTAGCGCACGGTAACTTTCCATGTCAACAAAAAAGTAAACGCGCGGTAACTTTTTTGATAAAAATAATGCCACAGTGAAAGTGGCAGATTGAGAAAGAACAAAAAAAGCCCCCCCGCCGGAGCGGGGGGGGCAAGGAGAAGGAGATTGATCTAGATTCCACTTCAACCTTAGGGGTCTTTGTCGTATGACTATAATCCTACGACAAAATTCTTATAGGAAAATTGAAATGTTATGCGTCATAAGCGAGTGCCCGCTCTTTTAATTGATCAGCAAACTGGAAAATTTCGTTAAGCTGCTCAATTGGGTGGCGAGTTTCATTTTTGTCGTCATCTAATAAGCCAAGGTATTTTTGTGTAGTATTAAAGTGTAATCTGCAAAGTGGCTTGCGATTGTTATCATCAAGTAAAATGCCGCAGTAGGACTTTCGATCGCGCATGATAACGCGTTCTGGCGCGATTACTTGAGATAAAATTGCTTTAACAGTGAGGTAGCCTTCGATTTCTTCCTCAGTGGTTATAATTTCGGAATCAGAGTCTGCTGGCTCAACGTCATCTGCAGGGGCAGAGGTGGCTTCTTCTGGCTGAGTTGGTTGTTCAGCAGGCTGGTTGATAACAGGTTTTGCACCACCAAACATTGCTGACTGCAAACGTTCTTGAATTACATCATTAATATGACCTTCGAGAGCGGCGGTTACGCGTTCTTTGAAGTCTTCAACAACATTAGCGCGCATAGAGCCAGAGTACACTTTAGAAGCAAAATGTTTAATAAATGCGTCTGTAGGTTCAGCTAATTCTTGCTTGAAAAGCTTTTTGATTTCACGAGTATATTTGAGGTTTTGTGCTGCACAAAGTGCAGTGTCTACGTCAAACTTGTCGTTAGTAAGTTTTTTGAGATCTTCGAGCAGGGACTCATCAAAGTGGTTGAAGTCGATGTCCATGAAAGGTTTTTCGTCCATGACATTTGGCTTATCGAGATCAGAGAAGAATTTGTAGCGGACTCCATCAGTTAAGATGCCAACTCTTGCAGATGAAATATTGTGAAAATAGCGGTGGAGCTGAGCAGCTTTGCCTTCGTCTAATGGATCACCAATGTTTTTGCATTCAATAAGCATAATTGGATTATCATCTTTGACGATAGCGTAGTCTACTTTTTCACCTTTTTTTGTACCAATGTCGGCAGTAAACTCTGGCACAACCACGCGTGGATCAAAGGCATCGTATCCTAGCGTCTGCAAAAATGGCATAACAAGCGCACTCTTAGCGGCTTCTTCAGTATTAATATGGCCACTCATGCTTTCCACTCGATCTGTGAAGCGTTGGATGTGATCTGCAAAATCCATTGATGTGTCCCCCCTTGGGGTTTTCTATTTAGTTTCAGTTTGGATAAGCTTGTCAGCTTTTTTGAATAAAATTGATGCGCCCACTTCCACAGCACTGCAAATATTATGAAGAGCAGCTCCAGTAATTGGAGTTTGAGCAGTGAATATATTGCTAATTTGAGATTCAGTTAATCCGGTTTTCTTCGCAAGATTTGAAACAGATAGGTCTGCGTCTTCTGATGCTTGTTTAAGAACCGTCGCTAACGCTTTGTCAAAGCAAGTGATCTCAAGTGGTGGTATGCTGTGAGGAACCCCCATTAACTCAGCGTAGGGAATGTGAAGTGCTTTGGCGTAGCGTAGCATATCACCAAAGGTAGTGCGTTCGCCCCCACGATCTTCACTAAGCCAGCGACTCACAGCAACTTTCGTTACTCCAAGTTTTTTGGCAATCGAAAGCTGAGTGCTACCAGCGGCATACTCTTGACGGATTTTATCCATAATAACTGCCCATGCTTGGGCATTTTCTGGGTCGTATTTAACCATACGTTCTTTACTAAGTGGCTTTGAGTAACCGTGTGTTAACTTTTTTGATTGCTTCATGGTGTAACCTCGTGGTATCTTTCTCGGCATGACAAACGTTATTGAACAATTACGGCAGGAAAAGGGGCTTACTTTTGCCGCTCTTGGCAGGGAGTGTGGACTCACTAAGACCGCAGTTCTTCGGCATTGTAAGGGTGAGCGTAATATCGGAGCCGAAGCAGCCTTACGTTATCACGTAAAGCTCGGCATCCCTTTGCAGAATTTACGCCCTGACTTGTATTAGGGACAAAGAATTGGATTGATACCGCACTATAACATTTGGTGTCAAAAGGTGCACAGATAATGTGTGCGTGTATATTCACTGATTAGATCGAAAAGGTGGAGTCTATGGTTATGCTTGAGCCGTGGGAACTTATGAGTGCGTCAAAAGATGTGCTTGGTATTTCTGCGCTAGAACGAATTTTGAAGGTTGGTCACAACCAAATATATCGGCAAGTGCGAAACCCAGAGTTTTCGGAAGACTGTGTGCGTTCGCCTATCCAGAGAATCCGGACGTTGACCTATGAACTGGATCAACGAGGAGAGCGTGAGCTTGCAGAAGGCATTCTCAACTACATGGCAGAAGGTGCAGACATGCACGTAACGCCGAACAGTTGTAAGCAGCCGGATAAGGACAGCATCGAGGGCGAGTGTTTAGACGATTACCCGCCGCTTATGGAACTGCACGAAGCAATTCGAAATGGTGCGGATCTGCGAGAGCTTGAACGGCTTGCAGAACATGCGAAGTCAGAAATTGAAGAGACTGTTACCGCCGTGAGGATGGAGCGGGAAGGGTAAAAGAAAAGCACCCAGTGCTGTCACACTGAGTGCTTCTGTACAAAAACTCAACTTGGGGGTTAAGTCCGTGCATTATGCCGCAAAGCAGCACTGTGCGCAAGAAATTAACTCGCAACGCAACAAATTTAGTGAGTAAATTCATGACTAAACGGCGTTACCGTAAAATATCTGTGTGCATTTGGAATGATGCAAAGTTTATGGCCCTGTCTAACGATGCAAAGCTGATTGTTTTCTTCATGCTTACGCATCCGGATCTGACTCAGCTTGGAGCGTTACGGGCAAATGTTCCCGGTCTGGCGTGTGAGCTTGGTATGGAGTTGGAAGCCTTCACGAAAGGCTTTGAGGAAGTCTTAACGCAAGGGATTGTTAAGCACGACGGGAAGCTGCTCTTTTGGTTCCCCAACTTCTTACGGTACAACCTGCCGGAGAGTCCCAACGTGGTTAAGAGCTGGCATTATGGATACATGGAGCTGCCAGAAAGTGAGCTTCGCACAGACATACTTGTTGGCGTTAAGTCGTTGGTAGACGGACTCTCGCAAGGCTTTCGGGAAGCCTTCCTTAAAACCTTTGCGGAAGAGCTAACGCAAGCTTCCCTTAATCAGAGAACAGAGAGCAGAGAACAGAGAGAAGATAATACATACGTCAAAAGCCCTGACGAATCGGAATCCGATTCTGGTGTGCATATCGAATCCGAACCAGAACCGATTTCTGAATCTGAAGCCGTGAAGGGTAAAACCAAGGCGCAGGAAGAAGCCGAATTTTTCGACGACGTAGCTGCAATGTACAACCGTGTGCTCGTGGATGAACAGCCGGAAGGCAGAGCATTACCGAAGCTGATTAAGCTTGATGGTAAGCGTAAGGGCATGATCCGAGCACGTATGAAGGCGGATTCTCAATTCCGCACACTCGAGGGCTGGGAAAAGTATTTCCGTCTCGTAGCATCCTGCCCGTATCTCATGGGCGAAGTGAACGAATGGACTGCACAGTTCAACTGGCTGCTGAACGTGGGCAACATGCTCAAAGTCCAAGAGGGCAATTACCTGCCGAAACAGGGCAAGGGTAATGCTAAAAAGGCAGGCTCCGTGAGTAGAAATAATCAGGACGTGTATAAAGCTTTGATGAGCAAGGGAGCGTAGGCATGGATTGGGAAAACATCGACGAACGAGACATGTTTTTACAGCGATTTCTTGGGCTTTGTCAGTTTTTCGGGATCGAGGCTGACGAACTCCGTCCGAAAATTTATTTCCGTGCATTGAGTCCGTATCCTGTGCAGGACGTGGTGAAGGGGATAGATAAGGCCATTTCAAAATGCCGCTTCTTTCCGCGACCTGTGGAGCTTCTGGAGTTCATTGAGGGCAAGGTCGAAGATAGAGCCGAAGTAGAGGCGGGAAAGGTCTATCAGGCGATTGTCGAAGTCAGTGGCTCTAAAGCGGTTGTTTTCGATGATCCTGTAACAGCGGCGGTTGTGGCGCGTGGTTTTGGTGGCTGGGCGCGGCTGTGTTCTACGCTGAGAGAGTCCGAATTGACGTGGTTCACTAAAGACTTTTGCCGACGCTATGTCAGCTTCACGCACCAGAACGTAGAGCACTTGGGTGCATTGCCTGGGCGAAATGGGACAGAGCAAATTGCTCTTGTGGGCGATACTGCCAAGGCGCAAGCCGCGCTTGTTGCAGGGAATGCAAGGCAGGGAGCTAAGATCACGATGTTAACAGGCGGCATGGCTAAAAGCATGGCGATAGGAGCTTAGAATGGGAAGTACTTACGTGCCAAAGCGGTTTGCAATTGAGGAACTAATCCCACCGCCGGAGCTGCTGACGGTTCCGATTCGGGATGTGTTCCGCAGGGACAAGAATAAGCTCTTTCGCCTGTTCGACTACCGTGTGCTTGTAACGCTGGATCGGCTGCGAGAGCGATACGGAGTATGCAGCGTGAACAACTGGAACCTGTTCAACGAGTCGGAATGGTATGAGGCTCCGTACGTGTTTCGCTACTCCGGTTGGCGGCCTTTGGATTGCCCAGAGGGTGCAGAGTTATCCGAGCACAAGTTTTTCCGCGCTATGGATTGCAAATTCAAACACACAACCCCGCCTGAGATCTGGGCAGAGCTTCGCAAAAATAAAAATGCGCCGGAGTTTGAATACATCCAGCGCATTGAAGCTTTCGAAGGTATGAGTTGGTTCCATTTCGATATGGGACAGCATGGTAGGAATGGGGAGTGGGTGAGGGTGTTGGGTAAATAAGAATGATTGGGAGGAGTTAAACGGGGTGATATGGTGAGAGTATAAGGCGAGTGAGAGCGTAAATGAGAAGAAAGCAAGTAAGAATACCAAAGAAAGTCCCTCCAAGGGCTTCAACATAACACATGGTTAGAGTCCAAATTTCTTTACGAGAGTTGTCTTTCTGTACTTTTATTTCATCGTGAAGCAAAGGGTAGAGTCTGAATAGATTCTTTATAAGTAAAGAGTAAGAAGACTTAGAAATGGTTACTTCTTTATTAGGAAATGTACGGCTCTCAATTTGAGAGTTGCCGGTTTCGAGCAAGGTGTATTTTATGTTAAGTTCAGTTTCGATCGTTTCACAAATGTTAGATGATACGTTGCTTATAAGATTCTCATCTCGTGTTGGAGATATTGTCCGCAACAATTGTTGAAAGCTGTATAATATATTCAACGAATCTACATTAGAATTGAGGGTGTTATGTCTTTTACTAATAACATAGGGACGTCTAGTTTTTTCTATAAAAGTTGGGTCATAGCGATCTAATGCCCAAAAAGATTCTCTATACTCTTTAGAATGGTGTTGAGAAAGAAACTTTCTGATGAGTTCCTCAAGTTCAATGAGTGTGTAAAAACGAAAATGTAAGAGGAAAGGGACTTCTCTTGGTGAGTTTGGATGAAAAAGAAAGTCAAAGATTGAGCGGAGAATCAATAGTGCCAAAGCAGATAGTAAAAGTAGTACCAGTGAAATACTGTGAAATTTAAAAATATATGAAAACCAAAATGTGAAAATGCTGTTGTCAGGTAAATAGTAAAATGGAGAAGCAATTAGGCTTCCACCGGTTGAGTGTAAATCAGAAATGATGGTTATGGCAGATAGGCTTATTAAAGATATAAATATGATATTACGACGCACTTTTTTTTATTGAATTCGTTGGGTCTATCACTTCCGCTGCTGTAGGCGCTGTCATGTCACTGCCCTTATATTAGGAATTAAATGTCCGGTTGTAGACCATTAACACAAGAAGAAGCACAACAGTGCTCCAACGCCTTTCAGGGGCGGTATCGCATCTGAGAGAAGGCTACTAAGCTTTTTTATGTTAAGAGGGAATTGGCAAGGGGACATTTAATGTTGAAAGTACAACAATTTGCTTTGCCCCAGAGTAATAAAGAAATATATTCCACGCATTAGGGAGAGATACAGATATCGCAATGCTAATAACTATGCTTGTTATGCAGAAGCTAACAATGAACCTTAAACGAGAATATCTAGTAAATTTCCGATGGTATTCAAGCAGCTTTTTTTCACAGGCAAGCTTTCGTTTAATTTCAGTATATCGTTTAAGTTGAACTTCTAAAGAAGATAAATTGGAATTTATTTCATCAAGTTCGTCTTTGCTAGGTTCTTCTTTAGCTAAGTTTAGTTGGTCATCAACTCGCAAATTTTCTGAATCAAAATTTTGTTTTTCGAGGGCATATTCTTGTTCAAGTCTTTCGATTTCATCAATTTTTGGGAATTCTTTTTTGATTGCATTGGCAGATTCTTCTTCCAATTCACAGACAGAAATAAAATATGACCCAAAAAAATGTATTGTTAGAAACGCTAAAATGAAAAAGAGAAATCCTAATACGAGACTTGGAACAATGCACAATAATGTTTTTATAAGCTCGCTGTCTAAAAGACTAAGCAATGGCTGTTGGAGGATAGTGGAGCTAGTGTGTATAACGATAATCGTAAAAGACACAAAAACCACATTCCTCGAGATGATTGAGAGTTGTGGGTTTGTTTCAAAAATTGGAAGTAATTTATCGATCATATGTGTCACTTTAGCTTATAGGTTAATTGTGTGTCGTTATGTCCGGCTGTAGACCACTAACACAAGAAGAAACACTACAGTGTTCCAGTGCTTTTCAAGGTCGTTACCACATTCGTGATAAGTGCCTTTTTGTGCTTGGCGTACTGGCAGGTTTCCGTATTAAAGAAATGCTGTCGCTTCGTGTGAAAGACGTTGTTGTAAATAAGCGTATTCGTAATACAATTCAAGTGAAACGCCGTTTTATGAAAGGCAAGCATGAGTCGCGTAGTGTGTATCTGGCTCCGGCGGCTCGTAGTGCGATTCTTGAGCAGGTTAAGGCGATGGTGTGGGCGAGTCCTGAAACGTATCTGTTTAAAGCACAGGGTGATACCAATAAGCCTATTAGTTACGAGCGGGCGCGGATGGTTCTTATAGAGGCAATGCAGCGGGTGGGCGTTGTCGAAAATGTGGGAACGCATACACTGCGTAAGACATTCGCCAATATGATGTATGACGAATTTATTGCTATGCGGCAGCGCGGTGAACACATAGATCCGTTTATGGAACTGAGCCAAGCGTTAGGTCATAAAGATCCTAAGAGCACCACACACTACATTACGTTTAGAGATCACTACCGCAAGAATGCTATTGCAGAGCTTGGAGGCATGTTTGATTAATTACTTGAGCACAAAGGAAGTTGCAGAGCGGCTTTCTGTATCGTCTAAATGGGTACGCGCTGCCATTGCTTCGGGTGAGCTGCCAGCGGCAAACATGAGCAAGGGCGAACGAGCTGTGTACCGCGTGAATGAAGGTGATTTGATTGCATTCATGAATGAACGAGCCGTTACTGGTATAGAAGGGGGGTAAGCATGTTATGTCCTTCATGTGGCGGCAAGACGCATGTGCCGCGTTCGAATATCTCCGATGAAAAGTACATTGTCCGGCATCGGATCTGTAAGCGGTGCGGACATAGTGAGATTTCCGTAGAAATTTACTTATCTTCTATGCAAAACGGATTGGAGCTTCTTACTCAAGAAAAATTATCTGATATTTTGTAGTTAAATTTACTAGTTGTCTGTGTATACATGTGTATGCACAGGCTTTTTTTATGCATAACTACTATTATGGCATGTACTTACTTTGGTACATGCCTTTTTTATTATCTTAACTAGTTTGGAGAATGTTCTATGAACGAAGTTAAAGGATTATTGCAGTCAAAAACAGTATGGGGTTGTGTTGTTTCAATCCTATGTATTGTTTTTATGCAAGTTGGAATTGAAGTTGATGAAAGCTCAAAAGCCGAACTTATAAATCAACTTGCAACGCTTGGAGGTGTAGTTGCGTCATTTTTTGCAATTTATGGACGATTAAAAGCAGATACAAAAGTTCAGGTGAAGAAAGTTAGTCCAAAACAAAAGGCTAACTTGATGATTGTGTCCATGCTGTTAACGCCTCTTATGGTTTCTGCATGTGCGTTCAAGAATCTAACACCAGACCAACAGGCACTTGCAGCAGGGGAAGAGCTACGGTTGCAGTACGCGTCCCTGCATGGCGAGTATCTGCAATTGTACAACGATAAAACGACTAGCCCGCAATTGAAGCAACGTATGTCTACGATGGTCGCGCCCGTTCTGAATAGAACCAAGGGCGCAGTCGTTCTGTATCGAGATGCCGCATACATTTACGCCGCGTACAAAGAGAAACCGGATAATTATGATCGCCTGAGAGAAGGTGCGCAGGACGCATTGAAAGACGCTGCACGGCTGATGCTTCAACTCACCAGTAAGGAGGACAAATAGCATGGCTATGAACACACAGGACACAATCAATTTGATCTCCGCAGGGCTTGGACTTGGCATGAAAGCCTATGAGTCCGCAGTGCGCCTTTCTGCTGCTGGATATGAAGTGCCGGGGCTTGATGAGTTCCAGCGACGTACTTTGCAGCTCCGCAACCTTCCGGATCTTCCTGAAGGCAATTCCCCTTTACCCGCAGAGGCGCGTGTCTGATGCCTGAAAAGGATCTGCTTGCGCAAGCATGGGGGCTTTTGCCCCCTATCGTCATCTCGGTACTAGGCGGCCTTGTTCGGGCGGTGCGAACCAACTGCACTTTTAGAGCCGCGCTGGTGGCTATGTTGGTGGCTGCCTTTACTGGCGTTGTGGTTTCGCTGTTTTTGCAAGATGTGGCGTTTCTTACTCCGGATCAGAAGGCAGCGGCTACCGGATTGGCAGGATACAACGGCGGCAAGCTTCTGGATATTTTATCCAAGAGAACATGTGAATTCGCCGAGAATATCAAACTCAGAAAGTGATGGGGGTAGGTATGCAGCAACAAGCAACTTTACCAGCAACAGCACAGGCCATTGCGGACGTTATCGGTATAGAGAAGACAATGGAGCTGGTGCGGGGCAAGCAGCAGGACAAGTGCCGGAATATATACGTGCCAGCGCCTAGCCGTATGAGGGCTTCTCATTGGCTCATACAGACCATCGGGGAAGATGCAGCGCGTGAGCTGGCGGCAGAGTATGCGGGCGAACCGTTGAGCATTCCTAAATGTTCGGGACTGATTAAGCAGCAGCGTAATAGGCAGATTATCCAGATGAGGTGTGAAGGGCTGACGCATTTAGAAATAGCTCGTGCAATGGGTATGTCTGTGTCGTCTGTGAAGACGGTCTATTATCGTTGGTTGAAGGCGCAGAATTAAGAGCCAAGAAGCGTGCAGAAGCCGAGAAAGGTAGAAACCTACAACTTTCCCTAAAACAAAAAGGTTTGAATCAATGAGGGACAATTACGGACGTTCTTTCCCTTTATAGGTTCTTCCCGAGGGGGGTGCTCTGTGGGTGAATGGCTATCGCGAGTTTCGCATTGTGCGTGGAGTTTTGAAACGGCTTTCTGTTGTTTACGTGTGAACCCTGTGGATAACCGGATTAAGGTCTTGAAATGGCAGCGGATAAGAAAAAGAAAAAACAGAAAATTGAGAGCACTCTCATACGGCAGTTTGTGGACATGAACACGCTTGCGCAGGTGTTTTCTATGAGCCTTCCTACTCTTCGTGCTCGTATTCGTGAAGGGATGCCTTTTGTCGAGGAAGGGGGACTAGGCAAGTCGTGGCAGTTTGACCTTGCCGAGTGCATCCAGTGGAACACCCAGCGCGAAGTTAACCGAAGTGCAACTGTGCTTGATGACGGCATGACGAAGGGAGATCTTGAAATGGAATCTCTGCGGCTCAAAGTTCAACGTGATCGGCTTGAGGTTGCTAAGTTGCTCGGTGAAGTGGCCCCGCTGGAAGAAGTAGAGCGGGCATTATCCACTACGTTCGTGGAAGTTCGGCAAGCAATGCTGTCCATTCCTGACCGTGTGGGCGGGCGAGTACTGGCCTGTGATGATGTGGTTTCAGTTAAAGAGCTGCTTGAATCTGAAATAGATTCTGCGCTCTCCGGATTGTGTGAGCAAGAGCTGCTGGAGGATGCTGTGGATGAGTAGCGCAGTGCAGGAAAATCCGCTTTCAAACTGGCAAGGCGTGCTGTCGGTTTTTAAAAAATCTATGAGGATGCTCAAGCCGCCAGTGCGGATGAATATTTCAGAGTGGGCCGATAATTTTAGAATCATTGGTGCGGCCAATGCAACACCCGGACAATGGAAAACGGATAACGCTCCGTATCAACGTGAACCGATGGATTGTATGAGTGACCGCAGGACTCGGCGTGTTTCGCTTATGTGGTCTGCACAGGTTGGCAAAACTGAAATTGCCAACAACGTGGTGGGCTACCATATCGGACAGAATCCTATGTCCGTCATGTTCATGCAGCCTACGCAGTCAGACTTGAAAACGTGGCAGGAAACAAAGCTTACTCCGCTGCTGACAGATACCAAACAAATTTCGGAAGTGGTTGCAAAACCGCGTAGCAGAGACGGCGTAAACAACCAGCTCATGAAGTCGTACCCGGGTGGCTTTCTCATGTTCTCGTGGTCGGGATCTGCGAACACTATGCGCGGGCGATCTGCTCCAATTATCGTATGTGATGAAGTGGACGGCTACAGCGTGACGGAAGAAGGCGATCCGGTGCAGCTTCTTCACCAGCGCTCCGCAACCTTTGGCGATCTGAGTAAGTTGCTTGAGATCAGCACTCCTACAATCAAAGGTTTCTCCCGAATCGAAAAGGCGTTTGAAGCTGGGGATCAGAGATATTTTTACGTGCCGTGTCCGCATTGCGGCGAGTTGCAGCGGTTCCAATGGGGGCAGGTTAAGTGGGAGAAGGGCGAAGATGGAACGCATCTACCGCATACCGCCTTGTATTTCTGTGAACACTGCGGCGTTGGGATTGAGGACAAGTACAAATACGGGATGCTGCAAAAAGGTGTGTGGATTGGCTCCAAGCCATTCATGGGGCATGCCTCTTTTCATTTGAACGAGATGTACAGCCCGTGGAGAACGTGGGCGCAGATTGCACAGTCATGCATAGATAAGAAAGCGGCGGGCGATTCGCAGTCATTCGTAAACGTCTCTCTTGCTGAAACGTGGGAAGAGGACGGCGAGACAATTAACGAATCTACTTTGATGAGCCGCAAGGAAGAATACGCGGCAGAATGTCCGCAAGGCGTAGTTGTTCTTACCGTGGGCGTAGATGTTCAGCCAGATCGTCTTGAGCTTGAGCTGGTCGGCTGGGGGATGCATGAAGAAAGTTGGTCCATTGCTTATGCAGTTCTTCCGGGCGACCCTGACGACTTCGGAGAGCATAGCGTATGGAATGCGTTGGATGACTTATGCGATTGTAAGTTTATGCATGAATCCGGTGTAGAGCTTTCTATTCTCGCAACGTGCATAGACTCTGGCGGTAACAACACGCAATCGGTCTATAAGTATTGCGCCAAGCGTAAAAGCTCTCGCCGTTATGCCATCAAAGGACAGGGCGGCGTTGGGGTGCCGATTGTTTCTGCTGCTAAGAAAAAGAAATCCGGCAAGCGCGGGCGGCCTGTTGATCTATACATGGTGGGCGTAGATCAGTGTAAAACGCTGCTGTATCGCCGCTTGGAGAAAGAGGTGGGCACAAAGGGCAGTTGCCATTTCCCCGACCATTATCCGGATACATATTTCGAACAACTTACCGCAGAAAAGTGCATTACCCGCTACATTAAGGGATTCCCAAAACGTGAATGGGTGAAGATCCGTCCGCGTAACGAAGCCCTTGATTGTCGTAACTATGCCTATGCTGCGTTGAATATTATGAACCCTTCCCTTATCCGCTATCAGAAACGAATCGAAAAGCGCGCCGCAGAGCTGAAATCAGTTGAAGAGTTTCAAACCACACTGGAATCGGAAAACGAAACCGAGATACAACAGCGTAAAGTTAAAACAACAACTAAGCGCAAACGCCGAACCCGTAAAAGGAGCGGCTTTGTATCAGGATAAAAATTGTTGCGTTGCATACCTAAAAAACTCGTTGCGAATACTCCAGCGGAATGCCTGATTACACCGGACGGATTCCCGCCGTCAGCAGGGTACAGCCTTGTGCTTGCCCTGCGTGGTGTGGGCGCGGCTACTGTTCTCAGTCAGCCGGAAGGTGATGCACATAAGATTTCGTTACCTGCGGATCTGCAAGCTGGTCGGTATTACTGGCAGCTTTTTGCAGAACGTGAGGAAACAAAAGTACTCCTCGAAAGTGGCGCGTTGAATGTAAGTCCGAACCTCCTGAATGAAGGGGCAGGCTTTGACGGTAGAACCGATGCTGAAAAAGGATTGGATGCCGTTAAAGCTTGCCTCGCAGGAAAGGCAAGCAAAGACCAGTTAAGTTACACCATCAAAGGTCGTAGCCTCACCCGTTACAGCGTCGATGAGCTTTTGAAGCTACGAGCGTTTTATGTAACGCTTGTTCGCAAAGAGCGCGGTATTAAACCGAAACCTGTGCGGGTGTGGTTATGAGTCTATTTGATTTCTTTCGAGGTAACAACGGCACTGCACAGGTATCCGCAAGCTCCGGCGCATCGATGCCTAAGTTCTCCCGCATTGGTGGCGGGGGAAATCTTGGGCGTGGTTTTGGCACCGCTACAGGTGCACTTGCTGCGGCAGATGCGGACAGACTAACTACCGGATGGACGACTACGCCAGTAAGTCCATATTTTCTTGTTGAACACTGCTGGCAACCTGTCTGCGCTCGTGGACGTGAAGCAGCTCGCAACAAACCCCATGCTAAAAAGTTCCTTCGTCTGTGTACCACCAATGTCATTGGTCATAAGGGAATGCAGATTTCTCCGGCTGTTTCTTACAACGGCAAAGCGGATACTCTTGCGCGTGAGGCTCTTAAATCAGCGTTTGCAGATTGGGGTAAAGATCCGGAAGTAACAGGGCTGTACTCATGGCATGAGCTGGAAAAGCTAGTCATGCGTACCGTTGCTACAGATGGGGAAATATTCATTCGTAAGCTACGCGGTAAAGGCTTCGGCAAGTACCGCTATCAGCTACAGGCTATTGATCCGACCCGCGTACCCGTGAATCTCAAGAAAGAACTTTCCAACGGCAACCGTATCTTTGCTGGTATTGAATACACCCCGTACGGGCGACCAGTTGCCTATTATGTAGTCAACGAAGATCCGCACTACATGCACGGAGTGACCAGCTATCAGGAAGCAACCCGCGTTTCCGCAGAAGACATGATTCATTTGTTTGCTGCGGAGATGATCGGACAGAAACGCGGCTTCTCTTGGCTGGCTGGTTCACTGCCTCAAATGCACCATTTGGACAAATACACGGAAGCGTCGATTGTTAACGCTCGTGTCGGTGCGTCTAAACAAGGCTTTTTCGAGCTTGATCCTGACAAAGTAGATCTTCCCGATGAGGACGACGACGCGGAAGACATTCCAATGGATGCAGAGCCGGGCACGTTCGATGTGCTTCCGGTGGGCTACAAGTTTGCAGAGTGGAGTCCACAGTTTCCGCAGGGCGAGTATCAGCAGTTCATTACAACAAACCTACATATTATCGCCGCTGATTTGGGCGTTTCGTACGCTTCACTTTCCGGCGATTTGTCACAGGTTAACTTCTCTTCAATTCGTGCGGGAGTTCTTCCGGAACAAGATTTCTGGATGGATGTGCAGGAATGGCTCAAGGATCGCTTTTACTCTGTTGTGTATCGGGACTGGGTAGAACAGGCAGTACTGCATAAAACCATTCGTATTGGCACTACGCCGCTTAAGATTGAGCGCATCGATCAGTATGAACAGGCCAAATACAACGGCAGACGTTGGAAGTATGTGGACCCGATTAAGGAAGTGAACGCGGAACGCTTGCAGCATAAAGGAATGCTCAAAAGTATTTCGCAGACTATCCGCGAACGTGGAGATGAGCCGGAAGAAGTGTTCAAAGAGATAGCAGAAGACATAGAGCGCGTTGCCAAGGAAATTGGCGTGTCCTCAGAGGCGGCAGCCGTCTTGCTCGGATTTGTTGTGAACAAAGGAAAACCAAATGACAACACAAGTCAAACCAACAAAAGCTGACCTGCTTTCGCAACAGGCGCGGGCGGATCTTCCGATAACGGGAACGCGTGTTCTTAGTGAGGAAGATCGGACAGTAGAGCTTTCGTTCTCCTCGGATGCTCCAATTGAACAATGGTGGCGAACGCTGCTTGTGCTCGAGCATACACCGGAAGCGTGTAACCTAACTCGTCTGCTTTCTGGTGGGCCGCTGCTGTTCAACCATAATCGAGACAAGCACATAGGCGTTGTGGTTGCAGCGCATGTTGATGCAGACGGCAAAGCGCGTGCTACGGTTAAGTTTGGACGTTCCGTGCTGGCAGAAGAAAAATTTCAAGACGTTAAGGACGGCATTCTTTGCAATGTCTCCCTTGGCTTTAATACAGACGAAATCAAATTGGTGGAAGAACGCGAGGACGGTGTGGACGTGTACCGCGCGACTAAATGGACACCGTACGAAATTTCCCTGGTAACTATTCCGGCAGATACAAATGTAGGCGTTGGGCGATCTGCTCCCGAGCCGATAACAACAAATCAACCAACTGGAGAAAGAGCTATGCCTGACCCTAACAACCCTAAAGAGCCAACCGGAGAAGGTGCAACCCGTCAGCAGGGAGCACCACCAGCACCTACAACTCCTCAATTTAGCACCGCCGATATTCAAAAAGCGGAACGTGAGCGCATTGCAGCTCTTACCCGTTTGGGTAGCCGTTTTGATTGTCCGGAAGATGCAGAAACATTTATTCTTGAAGGTCGTTCTATCGATGCCTTTAACGCGCATTTAGTGGAGCGGCAGGGCAAGAAAGAAGATACTCCAACAGAGGAAGAGATCCATAAGCCTGTTGGTATGTCTGAGCGTGACTTGCAACAGTACTCTTTCCTGAATGTCATTCGTGCGTTGGCGTTTCCAGAAAACAAACGCTATCAGGAAGCAGCAGCGTTTGAGCGAGAAGCTTCTCGAGCTGCTGCGGATCTGTCTGGTAAAGAGCCGGATGGTATTCTTGTTCCTGTGGATGTGCTTACCCATTCCGGTAGCCGTGCAATGACCACAGCGGGCACCAGTGCAAACATTATTGCGGATAACCTTATGCCGGGTTCGTTCATCGAAACACTTAAGAAAAAGTGTTTCATTATGAATGTAGGCACTAAGCTTACTGGTCTTGTGGGTAACGTGACTATTCCTAAACAGCTAGGTGACGGTGCAGCTCACATCGTGGATGAAGAAGAAGTTCCGGACGAATCCGTTGCGGGCTTCGGGCAGATCAAGCTTAACCCTCGTACGCTGGCAGCTCGAGCAGAACTTTCCCGCCGTTTCATTATTCAGTCTTCCATCGATGTTGAAGCCTTTGTACGCCAGATGCTTGCAACAGCACAGGCACAGAAGCTTAACCAGCTTGCATTGTATGCAGATGGTGCGGACGATCTGCCTAAAGGCGTAAAGTACTTTACGGGTGTGAATGCTGTGTCCTTTGCCTTAGCAGGTAAGCCGACCTTTGAAGAACTGGTTGCGCTTGAAACAGAGATTGCAGCAGATGATGCCGACATTGAGGGCATGGCTTATGTGCTGAATGCCCGTATGCGCGGACATTGCAAATCTACTCAGAAAATGCCGAATACTCCTTCTATGATCTGGGAAGCGGGTAATACAGTGAACGGCTACAACACTATTACAACTAACCACGTTGCTAACGGTGATGTGTTCTTTGGTAACTGGGCCGACATGTTGATTGGCTTATGGGGCGGTCTGGATATTATTGCGGATCCGTTTACTAAATCCACTAGCGGCGTAACCCGTATTACCGCGTTTCAGGATTTTGATTTTGCCGTTCGTCGTGCGGAATCCTTCTGCGTCGGAACAAAGGCATAGGTGTACGTATGGCTAAACATAAAAAAGTAATGGTGAATATCAAGATCGTTGCTGAAGAGTCCGCAGGGATTCTTGTAGATGGTGACTTTGTGGGTAATGGCGAGCTGCTGACTTTGGATGAACAGACCGCACATAACTTGATTAACCGAGGACGTGCAAAGCTGTATTCTGAATCCAAAAATACTAAGAAGAAGTAAGGCCATGCAGGAAGACTTTTCAGACTTCCTTGATTTAGATGAATTTGCCGTAGAGGTGTCCCGTGAAGACGGGACTACCTTTGCGGCAATTTTTGATAATGAGGGGGAAGTTGTAACTATAGGCGGTGCGGTTGTTGAAAGCTCTAAACCATATTTGATGTGCCGTGTGGAGGATGTAGAAACACTGGAGTGGGAAAAGAGCGTTGTTTCTATTGAAAAGGCTGGAGAGTTTTTAGTTATATCTATCAAGCCCGACGGTACAGGTTTGGCATCGGTAGAGCTTGGCTATGCAGATTAATCTCACAATCGAAAAGGGCAGAGCGGACGATTTTAACGAGCTTGTTGCAGACCTGATTGCCTCGCCCAAAGTGGTGCAGAAAAGCATTATTTCTGCCCGTAGAAAGACCGCAAAATGGCTACGTACGCAAGTTGTGCGTGCTTTGAGTAAAGAAACCCAGATACCCGCAAGCGTACTGCGTAACAGGGTGGTGCTCTCGCGGATCTCGATCAAAGGAGAGGTCTTTATAGGGCTGAATTCTGTATCCGTTTCTCGTTTGCAGCCAAGGCAGACTAAATCGGGCGTTAAGGCAAAAGGTGGGCTGCATGTGCAAGGAGCATTTGTTGTGGACTCTATGGAATCGCATCCGGTGTTTAAACGTGTTACAGATCGCGCGTATCCGATTGAGTACCAACGTAGAGACCTAGAAAAAGAAGCACAGCGCATTATTGCAGGCGATATTCTGCCAAAACTTTCCGACAAATTATATGACCTTTTGGAGCACGAACTAAAATGGCGAATCCTGTACAAGCAAAAGAAATAACAATTGAAGGCTTGCAAGAAGCCATAGAGGAAGCCTTACGCAAAGCCTTTCCGAAAGCAAACGTGTGTGGATACGAAGCCCTTACGCAAAGGAAAGGCGCAGGAAGAAAGAAGCTTTCCCTACCTGCTTTGGTGTTGTCGCTCGGTTCCTTTGAATATGATGTGCCGACAGCTACGGAGCAGCTAGCCGTAACCCTTCGGTGGGAATTGCGTGTGGTGTGTTCCAAAAAGGGAGGCAAAGCAGAAGTTGAAGTACGTGAATTTGCAGCCCATGCCGCAAGTTTTCTTAACGGCAATCGGTTTGGACTCAAAGTTAAGGGAGCACAATTCGTTGCGGCGGGGGAAGATCAATTTTCGCCGGAGCTGGTCGGGCTGGAACCGTGGTTAGTGGAGTTTGAACAGTCTGTGTGTCTTGGTACTTCATGTTTTGACGACGACTTTCTTACGCCGGATGAAGTGTATGTTTCTATGGCTCCAGAAATAGGACTTGAAAATATTGAAAAATATGACTGCGTAACAGAGGATGTAATAGATGAGCTTCCCGCTAGCTGAGCTCCAACGCCAGTTCAATAACCTTGTACGGATAGGCACGGTTCATTCTGTTGATTACCAGCAGAACACCGCGCGCGTGGAGTTTGGAACAGTAGTTACGGACTATTTGCCGTGGCTTACCACCAGAGCCGCAGGGAACCGCACGTATGACTCCTTGGAAGTGGGCGAACAGGTATTCGTCATTACTCCCCCCGGTCAAGCCTTGGGTGTGATTGTCGGTGTGCTGAATCAAACCGCGTTCCCTGCTCCAGATCACAGTCCCGAAATACAAAAAACCGTCTATAAAGACGGCTCTGAAGTTTCGTACGATAGGGAAGCCCATGTGCTGACTGCGGATATTAAGGGCGATGTGAAGGTTTTTGCGACTGGCAATATTCAAGCAGAAGCAAAAAAGGATATTTCGGGCAAGGCGACTAAGGCAGTTTCTTTGGAGGCCGGAACTGCTGCAACCATTACTGCGCCAAAGATTACCCTAAACGGCATCATTACTTTGAATGGTCCTCTCTCTCAAGGTGGCGGCAGTAATGGTGGCAATGTGTCCTTTAATGGCTCGCTGCATACTACAGGCGATATTACAACCAGTAGCGACGTTGTGGCACGTGTGTCTTTGAATGAACATACGCATGGTTGTCGGAATGGGGGCACGGAGGGGCCTAATTAAAAAGAGAGGACAGATGTCCTCTCTTTCTTTTTAATCGTCGTTTTTGAGAATTGTGTCGAAACGTTCAAACTCGTTAGTCTTAACTTTATCAGCAGTTTGAATGATACGATGTGTACGCTGTGATTTAGTTGTTGGCTGAGGACGAGGTGGTTTTTGTTGTGGTTGTTGTTTTGGTTGCGGATTTTCTTTTTTTTCAGTCATGCTAATTGTCCTTAATTATGAAGTAGATGGAGAAACCAATTATGGTTGGACCGAACGTTATCAGTATTATTAAGCTAGAGAGCGAGATTTTTATTATTGGAAGCAGTAGAAAAGCGATGGAAAATAAACCTGTTACGGCTGATGTAAGTAGTAACTGTGACATTTTTCTCAACTTTAAACCGTTACAGTTGGCTAAGGTTGAGCGTTGGTTAATGCTGGTTTCAAGTTGTGTTAAGAGTTTTTGATACAGCTCAAATGAGTCGTTCTCAAAAGCGTCATCATATGCATTAACCATTTCTGTTTCAAAGTTTTTGTAGGGAACCTCTAGTGTGTTCCTACCTCTAAGTGTGTCTACGGCGAATAGGAAAACACATACTGCACAATAAAGGGAAAGAATAAGGAGTAAATAATATGGGGTAGAAATTGAATCAATTTTCATTGGTGTGAAAGTCGTCAATAATTTAAAATCATCTTTTATAATTGATAAGTAAAAAGAGGTTTGTGCTGTGAAAATGATTGAGGCAACCCATAGGTATGTCTTTATTAGATTATGCTGATGATCAAGCATGTCCGTTTCATAAAGCAAGTATTCTGAATTGCCTAACTCTACGAGGAATTTTAAGTCATCTCGGTACTGCCTACGAGTTCGTTTATGATCGTTAGTGCTATCCATTAATAGAGTTTCCTTTAGTCAAGGAAAGCCATATTGAGAGTTTCTCGTCAAGCCTTAAATGTTAAAAGCCCTATAAGAGCGGTATGTTCAGCCTGTTTTTATCAGTAAGTGGTGTTGATAAGGTAACCGGGGATCGACTCTCCGGTTTAGCGCATTTAGGCAGTCTATTGCCGATATTCTATCAATTAGAATTGGTACTCGTGTTTTAAATCGTGAGTACGGTTCACGTTGCCCTCCTTATTTATGCGCTAGGTAGTCTCAACATGCCTCGAACTTTATACAGGTTAAGTGTTGAGATGTGCTTTTCTTAACATCACGTTTTAAATGACAAAAAAAAAGAATGGGCGTAAGCGATTTCGGTTGACTAATATAATCGTTTTCTAATTTTTTTATAGTTTGACTATAGAGTAAAGCCTCTAGCGCGTGCGTAGTTGTTTTACGTTACGTGGTGTTTCACTATTTTTAGCGAAACTAGTGGGTGTTTGCTTTGTATGGGGGGTGTTATGACTAAACGCATTGTCTTGTTGTTTGTTTTAATTTGCATTTGCGCTGCTGGTTGTGTGAAAAAAGTAATGATGAATCCAATTAAGGATAACGCAATTTCCTTCCAATCTGTTCCATTTGAAATTCAGGTTTCAGATAAAATTTACTACATCGGGGGAGGAGATGAGATTGGAAAAACTGGGGTTGATAATGTCACCTGGGGCGGAGGCGTTATTCACAAGTGGCGGACTTATGACAGTACTGCTTATTTGTATGTAAACCACCTGCATAAGGATTCAAAAAGGATATGGCTAACGACTGCAAACGGCGAAGGTCGAGAGCTTCTTATGATTGATGGTGTTAAATTCTGGCATAAGAAAGAGAAAGTAGTACTGCAAAATGGTAATTCATACTGGGAAGAGCTTTGGCTTTACCATAAAGGGGCAGATCGAATTTATGTTCAGATTACTTCTAAATATGAACATGTTGGTTTTGATCTTGTGAAGTTTAAATCCTTAACTGATTCATAAAGCTACCGTATCACTATACAGAAAAGAGGTTGGATTAAGTTTCCGCCTCTTTTTTATTTTTCTTTCATATAGCGCGTAACATGTTCAATGCGTTCGTACTCAATTCGATATATGTGTAAGGGGTGCAGGTAAGAATGTGGGATGTACTAATTAACTGTCTTGTAAAAGAAATGGCAAAAACGTATCGAGCCTGTTGATACAAAATAAGGAGCATTGAAAGTGCAACAGGATATTCTTTTGGACTTCATTCATAAACGATGTAGCATTGTTAAGTTTTTTAGTAATCGCGGTGTGACTATTAAAAATGACTCTGGCTATACAAGAATGTTGTCAATTAATGCAAGGGTTGGTTGTTGCATGGAGCCAGCGCATATAGACATAGCAGTAGTTCTATATCATAGCTTGTTAGATATGTATCTTACCAGCTTGTATGGAGGTGAAAATACGGGTTTTTATACTAAGTATAAGAATGTACTGCCTTCTGCTTCTAGTGTTCAGTGTATTGTTCGAGAATGTTTTAAAGTTTTATCACTTTTCCGTAATTCATTAGTTCATTCCACGAACTCTCTTGATAAGGATTGCCGAGGGTATGGGAAAAGTATTAAAGGTAATACTTTTTTGGCTATTACTTCAACAAGCCATGCTCTTTCTCATTTGTTTACGATAATGGAGCTTTATTTTGAGCGTGCTAGATATTCTGCTAAATATTTAGAAGGTGCCTTGGCATATTGTTATCAAGAACTTTGCCGCAGTACTGTTGTAAGAGATAGGAGATGGGGAAAGCTCAAAGTTTTAAACAAGACATGTTTTAAATTTGAGCGAAATATACGTGAGAGTTTTTTATACAGCCAGTTTGAGGTAAAGAGTAATTTTCTATTTTTTGAAGATAATTGCCGCATTAATCTTAAATATGATGTTGTCGATTCTATTCGTAGGACGGATTATTGCTTTGTGTATAATGGGCAGACTTATAGAGTCCCTGAAGAAGCTTTGGCTGAAAGGAAAATAGCGTTAGATGGTTTAGCAGAGTGGACGACGAATGAAGTTATTGGCGAAGATAGTATTGCCTTTGAGAAATCTTAATCTAAATCTAAGTCTGATTTGATGACAAGTTGTAGTTGTTCGGTGACATGGGGTGCCATATTGATGTCATCAAATGACAGAAAGTCATTAATAGCCTTAAGAACAGATGGTGTACCAACCAGATCACATCGTAGTTTCCAATAGCCAAGCTTGTGATGGTTTTCAGGAGTGACGCGGTTTGCAAGGTTCTGGCATGCTTCTAGAAAACCAAAATAAGCCTCTTTCTTTTCAGCATAAATCCTTTCTCTTTTTTCTTTTCGCTTGTCGAAGAAATCTTTAATTATTGCCCCAAGAAGAATGCCGGCTAAGAGAAATGCTGTTCTTTCGTACATAGAACCTCCTTGTATGTTAATAAGTTAAAGTCATAATTAAGGCCTTTAGTCAAGCCTTCTCCATCCCCTTAAAGTTTCAAACCACACTGGAACCACCCACCTTGCCCTGATAATTTGGGCGCATGAATGGTATTAATAAGAAAACCGGAGAACGACTCTCCGGTATAGCGCATTTACGGCAGTCTATTGCCGATATTTTATCAACCAGAATTGGTACTCGTGTTTTGAATCGTGAGTACGGTTCTCGGTTGCCCTCCCTTATTGATGCGCCAGTTAATGCCGAAACATCCCTTGAATTTTATGCAGCTACAGCGGAAGCATTAATCCGTTGGGAACCGCGTTTTGAGCTTACGAGCGTTCGCATTGCGTCTGCTCTTGAGGGCGTTGTCGTGCTTGATTTGGTGGGTGTGTACCTGCCGAACGGCAGGCAGATCACGCTTGAGGGGGTAGAGATCAAATGAGTGCATTCAACGCTATCGATCTTTCTACTCTTGCGCCGCCTAAAATTATTGAAGAGCTGAGCGTTGAGCAGATCTTACTAGAGATGATTGCTTACCATGCGGAGCTTGATTCTGAATTTACGGCTCCGCTGCCTTCCGATCCTGCCTATAAAATCTTTGAAGCAAATGCATATCGTGAGTTTTTGCTGCGTCAGCGTATTAATGAGGCGGTTAAGGCCGTGCTTGTTGCATATGCTGAAGATGAAGATTTAGACCATCTCGCCGCTGGTGTTCCGCTTAAACGTAAAATGGTGGATGCTGGCGATCCTACAGCATACCCGCCTGTACCGCCTACATATGAATCCAATAACGATTTTAGAAAGCGCGTTGTGCTTGCTCCTGAAGGATTCAGCACAGCGGGGCCGGATGGCGCGTACATCTTTCATGCAATGTCTGTAGTGGGCGTAAAGGATGCCTATCCAGCTTCTCCGGCTCCGGTTGAAGTGCATTTGTATATCCTTTCTAAAGTTGGAAACGGCGTACCGAATCAGGCGTTGCTTGATGAGGTGAATACTGTTTTTAGCGGTGATGTTCGTCCATTCACAGACCATTTGCAGATTAAACCAGCGGCAGTGAAAGAGTACCAAATAGAAGCAACTTTGCACTTTATGCCGGGGCCGTCTGTTAAATCAGTTCTCGATGAAGCACGGAAGAATCTGGAAGCTTACGTTGCTAAAAGCCATGCACTCGGTATGTGCATTGCTCGTTCTGGCATTGATGCTGCCTTGCATATTGCGGGTGTGTACCGTGTGGAAATTACACAGCCAGCCGAAGATATTGTAAATGGAAAGAATGAGGCCGCATACTGTGATCCAGAGAATATTGATCTGCATAGTAAAGTGAAGGCGGTTTAATGTCGTCATTACTTCCAGCCAATGCCACCAAGTATGAACGCGCTCTCGAAAAGACGTGTGCACGTTCGTTCTCCCTGCCTGTTCTCATAGATAGAATTCGCAATCCCTATAATTGTCCTCTGCCGACGCTTCCTTGGTTGGCTTACGAGCGTTCTGTTGATGAGTGGAACGAGGCGTGGAGCGACGAACAAAAGCGGCAAGTAACAGCTCGTTCTATCAGTGTGCACAAAAAGAAAGGTACATGTGGAGCTGTAGAAGAGGCTCTAGGCGCACTGGGAATTGGTGTCCGTGCAATTGAATGGTGGGCAACTGAGCCGAAAGGCGTACCAGCAACATACGATTTAGAAGTGCAGCTCCCAGCCGGATACAAAGCAGACGAGGCAACCTATCAAGAGGTTGAACGTGTTGTGAACTCGGCAAAAAACTGCCGCTCTCACCTTGGCAAAATTTCTCTTACTCCAGCAGCGTTGACACAGCAGCCGATTGTATCCGGTGCTGTGTTCTGCGGTGAAGTTGTGACCATTTATGAGCTTGGTCGAATTAAAGCGAACTAGGAAACGGAATGCCTGATTTTTACACCGTAGTGACAGACATAGGACTCCAAGCATTAGGACTTGCTTCCACACAGGGACAGAGCTTTTCTCTGACTCATGCGGTTGTTGGTGACGGAAATGGTCTTGCTGTTGTTCCCAATAAGGGAATGACAAAGCTTGTACGCGAAGTATGGCGGGGCAGGGTTGCAGGGATCAAAGTTGATCCTAAAGAACCCAACACCTACATTTTTGAGTTTGCCATTCCTGCCGATACAGGCGGCTTTACTATTCAAGAAGTCGGCTTGATGGATGAGAGTGGAAAGCTGTTTTGTATTGGCAACTTTCCAGAGACGGAAAAGCCCGTTGCCGTTGATGGCTCCGTGCGTGATCTGGTTGTTCGTCTGCCTTTGCATTTTGAAAATGCGGACGTTGTAAATTTGGTTATCAATGCGGCAATTGTTCTAGCAACAAAGCAGGACGTAGTAGATCACAACGAAGATCCACAGGCGCACCGACTGGCAACAATAGCACAAACAGGTTTTGTTCGTCTCGCAACAGTTGAAGAGCATAAAACTAAAACTGCACAGAATCTTGCTTGTACTCCACTTGGTGTGTGGGAGTTGATCAAGTCTTTAAGAAGTAGCGCGTACACATCGACAAACACGCTTCTATTAGCAACACCTAAAGCTGTGAACGAGGTGTATAAGCGGTTTGTTGCGCATACGGAAGCAGACGACCCGCACGGTCTAGTGGAGAAAATTAAAGCTCTGTTGAGTAGTTCAGATTCCAATTCCAGCACAACAACTTTTGCCTCACCGAAGGCCGTTAAAAGCGTTAATGACAAGCTGAATGCACACAAAGGCACAAACGATCCACACGGTGTTGTTGCAAAGGTTAGGGCGTTGTTGAGTAGTTCCATTACCAGCACAAGCACAACGACCTTTGCAACCCCGAAGGCTGTGAAGACGGTTCGCGACTTGATTGTTGGGCATACTGGAGATGCTGAAGCACACTCTTCCGGTATCCACGGCGGATGTATCTGGTTTGATGGTACTGTGAACTCTGCTGGTAGGCCGATTGATGCTAAAACAGGTCAACAAGATTTAAATTACGGTGTGTGTGATGGGCGAACGTACACAGCACCAGATGGTCGAAGTGTCACAACAATTAACGCGCGAGATAGATTTCTTGTTGTTGCTGGCGGGAAATATTCGGTTGGTAGTAAGGGGGGCGCAGAAAAAGTGGCACTGACAGAAGGTACCGGCTTTATCCACGATCACACAATCACATATGAAATGGGTAACGACCTATCCGGTTCCACATATCACAACTTTAACAGCCGTAACACTGGCGATAATGATGATGGGACGAATCTTTCTGGCGGTGGGCAATCCCATGAAAACCGCCCTCCATACGTTGGCTTATTTCTCATTAAACGTCTCTAGGAGTTACAAATGCGCGTGACAGTTATTGCACCTGATAAATTAGTATCGGTTAATGGTGAGACTCTTAAGCTTCCAGATTTCTATTTTGACGAATCCCTTCACGCTATCCAGTTCGACGGATTGCAAGGGCATATTGAATTTGAAGCCTCGGACGGTGGCGTAAATACCGCACCTGTATCAGACTTTGAAGTACAGCCGTATGTTGAGGCATGGAATGCTGAAAGAGCACGGCTTGACGCTATTATGCCACCAGAGCCTACAGAAACCGAAAAAGCCCAACAACGCATTGCCGAAATTCAACATCAACTCACCACCAATGACCTTGTGTCTGTACGTCCACTACGCGCAAAAGTAGCAGGTACAGCAACCGAATTTGACGAAAACCGTCTTGCAGAACTTGAAACACAAGCACAAGCCCTGCGTGCAGAACTCGTAACGCTCACCACAAAACTACAAGAACTTTCAGACCAAACTACAGAGTAAGGATTGTAACCCATGAGTACAGACTTTTTACATGGTGTCGAGTTTATCGAGATCGACGAAGGCGGTCGCCCAATTAAGGTGGTGCGTTCTTCTGTTATCGGTGTTGTCGGCACGGCTCCAGATGCGGATGAAACAGAGTTCCCGCTTGATACTCCGGTATTGATTTACGGTAGCCCGCGCAAGGCCGCTAAGCTTGATACAAAAGGCAGTCGTGCCGGAACACTCCCGAATGCAATGGATGCAATTTTTGACCAGCACCACGGGCTTGTGATTGTTGTTCGTGTTGCAGAAGGCGCAGGCGATGCCGCTACCATGACAAATGTTGTCGGTGGGACAACTAACGAAGGCATGAAGGGTGTACATGCTTTGCTTGGTGCTAAATCTAAATGCACCGTGAAACCGAAAATTTTGATTGCTCCGGGCTTTACACATCAGCGTTATGAAGATCCAGAGAACGTTGGAACCTACTTTAAAAACCCTGTAGCTGCTGAACTTGAATCTATCGCTGATAGACTCAAGGCTATTTCCATTAAAGATGGCTGTAATACAGACTCAGAAGCAGCAATGCAGGATGCCAAGTTGTTCGGCTCCGCTCGTGTCTACATCGTAGATCCGTTTGTTACTGTGTATCGCAATGGCGTGTTTGTAGATGAACCTGCTTCCGCGCGTGTGGCGGGTGTAATTTCTCGCACCGATGCAGAAAAAGGTTTTTGGTGGTCGCCTTCTAATAAACTGATTAACGGTATTTCCGGCACTGCGCGACCTATACCGTTTGAGCTGGGCGATACTGTTAGCGAATCGAACGTGCTGAACGAAAACAAGGTTGCCACAATCATTTGTGAGGATGGTTACAGACTGTGGGGCAACCGTACTACGTCCAGCGATGCGCGTTGGTCGTTCCTTGCTATCCGACGCATTGCAGACATGATTAACGAATCTATCCAACAAGCGCACTTGTGGGCTGTGGATAGACCTGTAGGGCGCACGTATTTTGAAGCTGTGCAGGAGTCAGTAAACCAGTTCTTGCGCACTATGCAGCAGAAAGGCGCGATTTTGGGCGGTAAATGTTGGGTGGATGCAGAAATCAACAGCGCAAGTGAAATTGAGCAGGGACATACCTACTTTGATTTCGACTTTACTCCTGCATACACGGCAGAGCGTGTGACTTTCCGTAGCCGTATGACAAACGGTTATGTTGAGGAGGTATTCAACTAATGGCAGTTGCAGAAAATATTTTAAAGAGCGCTAACTTGTCCGTGGATGGGCAAGGGTTTGCTGGCAATATTAAAGAAGTGAAGCTGCCGGAGCTGAGCTTAAAGCTTGAACAGTTTCGCGCTGGAGGCATGGATGCTCCGATTTCTCTTGATAAGGGGATGGAGGAGCTAGTTGTTACCTTCTCTACCACTAAGCATTGCGTGAAAACTCTAAGCCTGCTTGGAGTTAGTAAAGACGGTGGAGTGCGACTTACAGCACGGGCCAGCCTTGAAAGCTATGACGGTACAGTAACACCTGTAGTGGTTAACATGACTGGCAAGGTTACTAAGATTGCTCCCGGTGCTTGGTCGGAAGGTGGCGAGAGCGCAACGGAATACACCGTAAACTTAGGCTACTACAAGTATACGCAGGACGGCAAAGAGGTGCACGAAATTGACGTGCTGAACATGAAACGAATTATTAACGGCGTGGATCAGCTTGCACAGCACCGCGCTAATCTCGGCTTATAGGAGTCACTATGCGAACTACACAGATTGAACTGAAATATCCGGTTACTGTTGAAAGTCATGAATATAAAGTGATTACTATGCGTGCGCCTAAAGTGCGCGACCAGATTGTTGCACAGAAAGCAGCAGGTAAAGAAGAAATGGAACTGACTCTTTTTTCAAACCTGTGCGAAATTTCAATTGCGGTGCTGGAAGAGCTGGAGCTTGCAGACTATAATCAGTTCCACACCGCGTATCAGGATTTTTTGTCCTAACGCCGGAAGTGGCGCGAAATTATGTCCTATACCTCGCTCGTTACACACGGTGGGGCTATGCAGATCTGATGAACATGTCTGCTGAAGAGCTTGTTATGTGGATTAACGAAATACCACGGGATACCAATGGCAACTAAAAAACATGCTGCAATAATTGAGATCGGGGGCGCGGTAGCGTCCTCGTTCAAGTCTGTAACGCAGACGGTAAAAGGTGACTTTTCAGAGGTCGGGGATTCAATTCGTGATCTTAAAAAGCAGCAGGACATGCTTGAAAAATTTAATCCGGATGAGGTGCGTCAGGCAGGGCGTGAATACCGGAATCTTAAGCGTGAAGCCGACAAGCTTGAACGTGCGTTTAAACGTGCCGCAAAACCTACCCGCAAAATGGAGCGGGATATGCTTAAAGCCCGCCGTGCTGCTGACAAGGCGGGCTCTGCTTATAAGCACCAAAAATCTAAATTAGATGCCCTTGGTAAAGAGCTGAAAGACGCGGGTGTTGATACTCATAAGCTTGCATCTGAGCAAAAGCGGTTGGCAAAGTCTCTTGATAAAGCAAAAGCCAAAATGAAAGCCATGCAGAAGGCAAGCGCGGCGATGCAGGATGTGGGTGATAAGTTTTCCCACGCAGGACAGCAGGCCGGACGGATGGCGGTAGGTGTCGGGGCTACTGTAGCAGCGTTTACTGCGGGTGTTTCCGTTGTAAATGCGCAGACCGCAGAGCAGGTGAGGCTTGCGAAAGCTCTTGGTGTTTCCGGTGAAGCTTTTAGTGCATGGGGCGGCTTAGCAAAAGAGGCTGGGTTTGAGGCTGATGCTGTTGGTGATCTTATGGAAGAGATGACCAACAAGCTCGGTGAATCTAAAGGGCTTGGTGAGATTACCCCTGTTACTGAATCGCTCCAGATGCTCGGGCTTGCCTTTGAGGATCTGGAGAACCTTTCTCCAGAACAGCAATTCGAAACGATCAGTAGCGCCATTAAGAATATGGACGATGCGCAAAAAGCGCAGTCTGCGGCTGATATTCTTATGGGTGGCGAGGCTAATAAGTTCTTCGGCTATCTGCGTAGCCGTAAAGAGGGCGTAAAAGAGCTGCTGGATCAGCAGAAACAGCTTAACCTGATGTCTGATGAAGGGCGAAAAGGTGCGTTAAAGTATTCGCAGTCCGTGGGTAAGCTTGGAAATATTGTTTCCAGTGCTGCTGGTGAATTTTCTGGCCTTATTGGTGGCGTGTTGGCTCCATATATAGAGGGCTTGGCTCCTAAGATCGGGGCAATGTTTGAGGAACATAGGGACGACATTAAAGCCTTTGGCGAAGGCTTAGGCAAAGCCTTACCCAAAATAGGCGAATTTGCTTTCGCTATGCTTAAAGTCATGACTTCCGTTGGTAATGCTATCAACTGGGTTGCAGAGGCTGTTGGTGGTTTCGGGAATCTGGCGGGGATAGTTGGCGCAATTATTGGTGCAAAGTACGTCTATTCCGGTGTGAAGATGGCGAACACAATGTGGGAGGTGGGCCGTTCTGTTTTACCACTTATTACTACTGCTTTTCCCGGGCTTATTGCAGGGATTAAAGCGGTCGGGGTTGCTTTTATGACGAACCCAATAGGGCTTGCTATCGGCGCAATAGTAATAGCTATTGGGCTAGTGTATTTAAAGTGGGATTCCCTTAAGCAGTACTTTATTGCAGGGTTAAAATTGCTCGGACGTGCTTTTAAATATAGCCCCATAGGACTGATTGTTGGGGGGATAGCATCGGCTATTGATACGGTAATTGTTAAATGGGATGCGCTTAAAAAGTCTCTTACAGGAGGAATGATAGGCAAAATTGCCGCAAAAGTTTTTGGTGTTGGGGGTAATGCGGAAGGGGCGTCGAAAAAGAGTGAGGCACAACGAACTCAAATAAAGCAGGACTTGCCACGGATGGACTTGCCGACTGCATCC
Organism: Halodesulfovibrio sp. MK-HDV; assembly: GCF_009914765.1. Taxonomy (NCBI): domain Bacteria; kingdom Pseudomonadati; phylum Thermodesulfobacteriota; class Desulfovibrionia; order Desulfovibrionales; family Desulfovibrionaceae; genus Halodesulfovibrio; species Halodesulfovibrio sp. MK-HDV. Next base: position 115,810 of record NZ_WYDS01000006.1, read on the forward strand.
ACTACCAATTCCCAACAGCTAGCAGATAACCGCAAGTACAATATTACCGTTCATGCTGCTGAAGGACAGAACCCGCAGGACGTCGCGCGACAGGTAGGCTCTCATGTGGATGATTCCGGCTTCCTGTATGATGGAGTGTGTTAATGCCAATACCTATGATGAAGCTCGGGAACTTTGTTTTTCCCTTGATACCGCCGCGTATCAAAGCATGAACCGGACAAGTAAATACAATTGGGCAGAACAGGCTCGGATAGGTCGAAATCCTGCCTTACAGTATACAGGGACAGGTGCAGACACATTAAGTTTACCGGGTATAATTTATCCCACCTTTAAAGGGGGACTCGGGCAAGTAGAAGCCATGCGTGCCGAAGCAAAGACGGGCAAGCCGATTTTGCTGATAGATCTTTACGGGCTTAATGACGAGAACCGGAATATTTTAGGCTATTGGTGCATCACAACAGTGAAAGAAAAATCCAGTGAGTACTTAGCTGGTGGTATCCCGCAGAAGATCGAGTTTTCTCTTGAGCTAAAATATTTCGGTGAAAAGATATGATCTATAGAACCAAGCAAGGTGATGTGCTGGATGCTGTCGTTTTCAAGTATTACGAGGGGCAGGCCGGAGCACTTGAGCAAGTGCTGGAGGCAAACAGAGGACTTGTAAAACACGATCCGATACTTCCCGCAGGGCTTGCCGTTGTCCTTCCGGATCTGCCGAAGCCAAGACCCAAAGAGTGCGTGACCTTATGGTAGTTGAGTACGCTTTAGATTATCGCGTTGAGGCAAACGGAAAGGATATTACGAAGTTGCTTCAAGGGCAGAACGAACAGATAACAATTACAGATGAGGCCGGATACAAGTCTGACAAGTTGAGTATCACGTTAAGTGATTCAGGAATTGCGTTGCCGGACTCTGGTGCAGAATTGACCGTGTACATGGGCTACAGGGATAACTTACGGCTTATGGGTAAGTACGTTGTTGATGAAGTGACGCTAAACTTTCCACTGGATAGCATGACGATTACCGCCAATGCAGCACCACTTAAAAAAAGTAACTCCGGCTTTACTCCGCTACAGTCACAAAAGTCCCGCTCCTTTCCTGTTGGCACGATCGGCGATTTAGTAAGTGCTATTGCAAACGATCACGGCCTTGCTCCGGCAGTGGCTTCCAGCTTGGCAAAAGTGCCACTGCCCCACATTGACCAGATCGACGAATCGGACATGAATGTACTTACTCGAGTAGCAAAAGAACACGATGCTATAGCCAAGGCTAACGGTGGTAAATTGCTGTTTGTAGAGCGTGGTGAGGGTAAGAACATTAGAGGGCAGCATATGCCCACTATTACGATTACAAAGCAGCAAGTAACGAGCGGTTCTGTGAAACTCTCCCAACGTCAAGCATACAAAAGCGTAACAGCAACGTATCGAGATACAGCAGCCGCTAAAGACATAGAAGTACACGCCGGAGCTGGTGAGCCCGTGTTTCGACTCAAAGGTATGTATGCCGATAAAAAAGCCGCAACTACAGCAGTGCAGAAGCGGCTTAAATCTTTTGTACGTGGCAAATCAACTCTATCTCTTTCACTTCCCTTCACGCCGGATCTGGTTGCAGAGTCTCGCCTAATACTGCAACAATTCCGTACTGGCATTGATGGCGAATGGAGCGTTACTAAGGCAACGCATACCGTGAATAGTAGTGGCGGAGTGACTAGTGTTGAGGGGGAAGTGTTAATATGAGAGGCGCTTCTTTTTCTGAGGTTGGGTTGAGTGATCTATGCACGTTGTATTGTCAACAGGCGGACAAATATCAATTGCGAATTTTACACGAGACACCGTTTCATTTGTATCCTTTTTCTCTGTCGTTGCGTCTACCCCAATTGACCACACTTTAAGTTTCCCACCAGCCTCAGTACCAGTTTTAGAACTGGCTGTAATAGCAATGTCAAAATCAACCCTTCTTATTGGGTGCTGTTGGCCATTCACGATAACAACGCTACTTTTGTTGTTGCTGCCATATTTGGGGTTGGCTGGGTTTAGGATACCGCCTGCTTCATTGATGTCACTTTGAGCGTCTGAAACGCCTTTTGCGATTTGTGTAAGTGTTTCTTTGATGAATTCCTGTAGTTCCATAATTCTCTCTATAATTTTATTTATTAAACAATGATGGATGGATGGTGGCAAGTAATTCTTGAAACAAAAAGAATTGTTGTTCTGTATGAGCCTGGTAATGGTTCACGCCTTCTCTACTAGATGATTCTTTTAGTATATGCAGGCAGGTGTTTTGAAGGTCTTTAGCAAGAACAATTACGTCGGGGTGTAACTCTACATTGGGATTTTCTAACCAATTGGTTACTTGGGAAAGTATGTCTTCTACAGTCATCATGATTTTTCCTTTTTTTAAATTTTAGAAGAGAGGGACAGAATCAGTTGATTTACTAACGAGTACAACCCAATACTATCGGTAAAAATACAAAATTTAAAAATTTGTTGCCCGCTGTAATAGTTTTGTTAACATATGCTTCTCTTTCACTTTTATATACGCTGTTGAATCGAGGTGCACATGAAAAGTCAAGACAGTACAGAGACTACAATATTATATGCCATTACATGCATCAGCCAGCTTGAAAGTGGTTTGAATTATGTAATTAAAAACACAAGTGACGATAATGACACAAAAGAAGTTCTGATCATCATCAAAGAACTTGCAAAAGTAAAAGCTGATATGCTGGAACGTAAGCTAATTAAGATTACAACAGTCGCAGCATAGTATTAAAAAGGAAGTTACATTGAGTAACTTCCTTTTACTTAACTCATTGATACAGCTATTCTGGTTGGATGTAAGGAACTGTTAGTAGGTAGTCTGCGAATGAGCATGAAAGGGTAAATAGTTTGTTCCAATCATCAAGAATGGTTTTGTGAAACATGACAGGCTCGCTTTCGTGAGCAAAAGAAGGAATAAGATATGGCGCAGGTGATCCTAGGGTTTCTAGCTGAGCATACAATGTTTTGACTGTATTAAAATTGCCATTTGAATATTCTGAATTGATTTGCTCTTCAATGTTACGATAAGTCCTGTCATCTTCTGTTGATAAGCATGATGGAGGAATGTACGGTGGGCATTTGTGGGCACAAGCATGCCGAAGAGGGGATAGAAATTCCTTATTCCATCTGTCAATTTTTTCGAGTGTTAGCAAAATCTCATCAGGAAGACTGTCCCTAACATACTTGTTATTTTTTCCTAACCCAACCTGCATTCCTTTTAGTTGAGTTTCATTTTTGCCTTTAACATCCATTGCAACAACCCATGTCCACGCAATGTTGTCGAGAGCACCATAAATATTGATTAATGCAGAATGAATATAGATTTCAAGATCTGTATTATCTTCACCTGACAATTTAGCTGTTAATTCAATAGGGAAAATAGAAAAAGTTTTTTGTATGCATCGTTGTATGAGCTTAAGTCGTCTCAGAAATCCGTAAAAAGAATATTCCTTTGTTTCGGGATATCGTTCGGAAACCTTACGAAACAAAGATAACATTTTGCTATATTGCCATGTAGTACAACGAAGTTTTTCATTTAATTCGTATTTATCTTGAAGTGAATATTGCATATTTAGGGAACTGCTTACTTAACGTTGATAGTTCATTTTTTACAAAATCGAGTCACAAATCGAGTCACATAAATATTTCGAGTCAAAAAATGCGCGTAAAAAAGGCTTTAGTCAATAGACTAAAGCCTTTTTATTATTCACTATATGGCGGAGAGGGAGGGATTCGAACCCTCGTTAGGCTTTAAGACCTAAGCACGATTTCGAGTCGTGTGCGTTACAGCCGGACTTCGCTACCTCTCCGTTGATGGTTGTTTATGCAATTTTATGCAGCATTGCAAGTTGTTAACTGCACAATTGCGAATTGTTACGATGTACTCTGAGCTTTTTGGGCTTCCTTGGCAGCTTTTATCTGGTTCCTGCGTTTTTTGAAAAAGGCGGAAAGCATGCTGCTGCATTCTTCTAACAAGACGCCGGAAGTGTGCCATATTGCATGGTTGTGTAGCGGCAGTTCAAAGCTGTTCAGCTGGGAATCTAGTGCGCCGGTTTTATGATCCGGAGCGCCGTACACTACGCCTCTTACTCTAGCGTGAACCAGTGCGCCGCTGCACATAAGGCAGGGTTCCAATGTTACTACGAGCACTAAGTCTTCTGTGCGGTAGTTTTGCAGTAGATCGCCTGCTTTGCGTAATGCCAGAATCTCCGCGTGTGCTGTGGGATCATTGTCGATGATGGTTCTGTTGTATGCCTTGGCTACAATTGCTCCATCCGGTGCCACAAGCAGCGCGCCCACGGGTACTTCGTCTATGGCTTCGGCTTTGCGTGCCTCTTCCATGGCTACCCGCATTAAGTCGTCCCAGCTTGCCCAGCCTTGCGGCAGGGCGGTCAGGGCATCGTAACAATGGTCTAATTCGCGTCTGGTCGTCATTATCTACCCTTGCAGGCTCGGTGAATGTTCCATGATATATTGAACCACCTCTTCCGGTGTGTCTAAAATAACCATGGCATCCAGTTCTTCTTCGCTAATGTATCCTGCAGAAACCATCTGCTCGCGTGTCCAGTCTAATAAACCTTCCCAGAATTTGCTTTTGTACAGAATAATCGGGAATGGTTTAATTTTGTTTGTCTGGCGCAGAACAAAGGCTTCTGATAGCTCATCCAGTGTGCCAAAGCCACCAGGCATTACTACGTACGCCATGGAGTATTTGATAAACATGAGCTTGCGTACAAAAAAGTACTTGAAATTACACTTAACATCTATAAATGGATTGGAGTCCTGCTCCATCGGCAGGTGGATGCATAGGCCGGCAGATACGCCGCCTGCTTCCTGAGCCCCTTTGTTACCTGCTTCCATAATGCCGGGACCGCCACCAGTTATGACACCGTAACCACCCTCACAAAGGAGCCGTGCAATTTCTTCGGCTTCCTGATACATAGGGTGGTCTGATGGGGTGCGTGCAGAACCAAAAATGGATACGCAGTTTGTTAGGTCGCTTAAGTTTTCGATTCCGTCTACAATCTCAGACATAATGCGGAAAAGTCGCCATGACTCCTGCGTGGACAGAGAATCAATCACATATTGTTTTGCTGTGCTCATAGTAGCTCCGTAAGTAGGTCTGGGGAATAGGTATTCGTCAGACTTGGAAATTGTTTTCGCAACGTGTAGTCTAGGTGAATACGCGCAACCGGTTCTGTATCGGCTAGCAATTGTTGTTCATAGTATGGCAAGAAAGAAAAAGTAAATATACCCTTCTGATTAAGTTTTAGGGTAGTGTAAGGATATTATATAGTTATGCGTATTATTGCAGGTGAGTACCGAGGACGAGTACTCAAAACCACCAGTGCACCGGGGTACCGACCAGCAACTTCTAAAGTGCGTCAGGCAGTCTTTTCCATGCTTGAGTCACGTGGCGTGTACTGGCCGGAATCTAGAATTCTGGACTTGTTCGCCGGTAGCGGATCTTTAGCTTTTGAAGCGTTAAGCCGCGGCGCAGAGCAGACTTGGTTTGTTGAAATGAACAAAACCGCTGCTAAATTGATTACTGAAAATGCAGAAAAGATTGGTATTCCACCACATCGCTACCGTGTTATCGCAGACGATATGTTCAAAGTGATCTCACGTAGAGCAGTGGAGCCGTTTGATGTAATTTTTATTGACCCTCCATACGGAAAAAACTTCTTAACACCCGCTCTGAAAGCTGTGCTTAAGAATGGTTGGTTGGCAGAAGGCGGCATTCTTTGTGCTGAAGTTGAAGCTAAGCTCCCGCTACCGCCGGAAGCAGACCATTCAGACCTCGAACTCATTGCTAACAAAGCATATGGCCAGACAAGGATTTTGCTATGGACAACAGGGGAGAGCGAGTAGCCGTTTATCCCGGCACATTTGATCCCATGACTATGGGACATGTGAGTCTTATCAAACGCGGCTGTGAAATTTTTGATCGTGTAATTGTTGCGGTGGCTAACGACACTCCGAAGTCGCCGTTGTTTTCAATTACAGAACGAGTGGCGATGGCGGAGGAAGTATTTAAAGATACTCCGGAAGTAACTGTGGAACCTTTCTCCGGTTTGCTTGTGGAATATGCAGAACGCCGCGGCGCGCACGTAGTATTGCGTGGGCTGCGAGCTGTGTCCGATTTTGAATACGAATTTCAGCTTGCATTGATGAACCGTAAACTCAAAAAGCATATTCAAACTGTCTTTTTGATGACGGATTACCAATGGCTGTACATCAGCTCTACCATCATTAAAGCAGCAGGTAAGCTGGGCGGCGATATCAAAGGTCTTGTGCCGGATAACGTCTACCGTAAGCTTCGCGAAAAATATGGGTACCCGTACCCGCTGAACTAAATATATATGTCTAAAAAAATTCCTATTGTCTGCCTGGTAGGCCCTACCGGAGCAGGGAAAACTGCTGCGTCCTTTAACCTTAGCCGTACCTTTAACGGCGGTGTGGTTAATCTGGATTCCCGTCAGGTGTACCGCGATTTTCCAATAATCACAGCACAGCCGACAGCAGAAGAACAGCAGGTGTGTCCGCATAAACTCTATGGTTTTTTAAAAACTGAAGATAAAATTGATGTGGGCAAGTTCATGGATATGGGGACGGAAGCTATTCTCCAAACCCGCGAAGAAGGTCTGCTGCCGCTGCTTGTAGGCGGAACAGGCTTTTATTTGAAAGCATTACTGGAAGGCTTGGCGCAGATTCCTCGAATCGACCAGTCATATACAGATGTTGCTGAAGCGGAAATGGCAGAACGTGGCTCCGCGCCTATGCATGAAGACCTGACGCAGATTGATCCGGATTACGCTGCGAAGATTCACTTTAATGACAGCCAGAGAATTTGTCGTGCATTAGCCGTGTATAGAGCCACAGGTAAGACTTTTACATGGTGGCATGCCCAGCCGATGACTCCGACACCGTTCCGCGGCATACGCCTTGGTATCGATGTAAGTCTGGACGAGCTGACGCCGTTGCTTGGCAAACGCATTGATCTTATGATTGAAGCCGGAGCCATTGAAGAAGCCCGTGAGGCGTTAAAGCTTAACAATGATCCAGAATCTTCAGGCTGGTCGGGCATTGGCTGTGCAGAACTGTATCAGTACATTACCGGTGCTATGTCTTTGGATGATTGCAAAGCGTTGTGGTTGAAAAACACCAGAGCGTATGCAAAACGGCAGCTTACTTGGTTTAGAAAAGATAAAGAAATTATCTGGGTTAAACCCAAAGATTTTGAAACGATGAATCGTGAAGTTACTCAGTTTTTAGCTGAGTAGAGAATGTTTTGTCTCCGACGTTGCGGCGGGGTTTAACGAGGTAGTCCTTGCCTTTCTTCCGTAAAGGGGAATTTCCTTGATCCTGAACAGCTTTCAGGTATGCCAGTAACGTTTAGTGGAAATTCATTTAGTGACAATTCATGATGACCGCATGTAAAAAGGGTGAAGTATGTAACTTCACCCTTTTTTTGTATCTACTATTTAGCACTGTAGATAATCAGAAAACTTGTTAGCGCGAGATCTTCATCTTTTTTATTCGCGTTGCGAGTGTTGTAGGCTTCATTCCTAGCAGGTGCGCTGCTCCGGTTTCTCCGTAGATTTTTCCGTTACAGCGCTTTAAAGCCCTTTTTATGTTTTTCACTTGAAGTCGAACCATCTCTTCTTCTGTAAGTAACTGGTCGCCATCTACAGCACCTGTTTCAGGACTATCAGGCGACGTTTTAGTAAAGCCGTCTGTAAGATCCAGTTGTGCAGATTCTGAAATAGAAGAAATCGCAAATCGCTCCACGATATTTTGCAGTTCTCGAATGTTACCCGGCCAGTTGTATGTGGAGAGGGTAGCGAGTTGGTCTGAAGAAAATTGAACAACAGGGCGCTTCATGACAGTGAGCGAGCGTTGCAGGAAATGATTTGCAAGAGGCTCAATGTCATCTTTACGCTTTCGAAGCGGCGGAACGGTGATTGGAAATACGTTGAGTCGAAAATACAAATCTTCTCTAAATCTTTCCGCCTTAACTTCTTCCAGTAAGTCACGGTTGCTCGCAGCAATAATGCGTGCATTTACCTTGCGGACTTTTTCTTCACCTACCCGTTCGTATTCCCCTTCCTGCAAGACTCTAAGCAGCTGAGCCTGTAATTCGAGTGGGATTTCGCCTACCTCGTCTAAAAAGAGCGTTCCGTTGTGGGCAGCACCAAATTTACCTTCGCGGTGGGTGTGCGCGCCGGTGAAGGCTCCTTTGGCGTGTCCAAAGAATTCACTGGCAAACAGTTCTTTAGGGATCGATGCGCAGTTAACTTTAATAAGCGGTTCTGAGCTTCTATTGCTTCTTCTATGCAATTCTCTGGCTACAAGTTCCTTCCCTGTTCCAGATTCCCCTTGAATGAGTACGTTTGCTTCTGTAGGCGCTACAAGATCAATTTGCTGAACGATTCTTTGCAGTGCTGCGCTATGTCCGATAAATCCGCCGTGGAGGCTGGATTCAGACAATTCTTCGCGTAAATATTTGTTTTCTTTTTTAAGCTGAGTGGTGAGTTCTTCAATTTTTTCGAAGGCTCTGGCGTTAGCTAGTGCTGTGGCTGAATGGTTTGTTATGATATTCAGCTCATCGAGAATAGGTTGGGTTATTTGAGACTTGGTAAAAACAGCCAATACTCCCAGAACCTCACCATGAAACTGCATGGGATGCCCCGCGAAACCATTTATTCCCTCTCGTTTTGTCCATTCCCTGTCAACAATCCACTTGGAATCTTCCGAGACGGATTTAACGATTACTGGCTGGCCGGATGCGGCAATGTGTCCCACCTTTCTAAAGCCCATGGGGAATCTGCTGAATTTTCCGTTCAGGCGCGACCAGTCTTCATTTTTATTTACGACAGAATGACCCGCACTGGCGACAAGGTGCAGGCAGGTATCCCTTTGCTGACATTCTTTGAGCATGCGGCAAGATGAGCATATGTCGCCTTTTTTAACGAGCCATATGCGTACAAGTGATACATCATCAAACTGGAACAGTCGGTTAACAATAAGACTGAAGAGCGAGCTTGTTGATCGCTGCTCGCCCATTTCCAGAAGAAGTGATTGTAGTTCCATATTTTTTAAGTGGAATGTTTGCTTACCAGTCATCCCGTAACGCTAAACCAAAGGGGGCTACATAACAACAGTAAGTTAGGTATTGCGGAGGGATTAAAGGTGACGCCTTCATGCACAGAACAGTGACGTACAGTGTGGGTGATGGTGAAATGGCACTGCCCGCCCTTAAGTGGTGGGCAAGGGCAGGCAGTGCAGAGTCTGCTGACGAAAGGACTATGTGATCGCGTTGCTGGTGGGGACTAACGCCAGCAAAGCGTGGATCTCGCGTTGTTAAAGTCAGTAATGATCATGGTTGCAAGTTCCTCAGGAGTAGGAACTACGTGCATGGATGATCCGAGTTGATCCTTTACACCATCGTACAGAAAATGCTGAACATTTTCTGCCTGCTCTAATACAGGAGGAGTGAAGTGATAGGTGTCAAAGCCTGACATGCGGAATGCGAGTGTTGCGCCAAGTCCTTCTTCATGAGGCCATTCTGGAATGACAGCAGCAAAAGGAAGATCTTTCATTTTATGACCGGCATATTTAGCAATCTCTCTAAAGGTTGCCAAAGGCTGTGCGACATCAGTGCCTTCGCCAAAGTGCCATACCGGCGGCATGGTTGCATCAAGGAAGAGCTGAAGCATATCGCCGCATTTTTCGCGTGCTTTACTGGAGCAGAAACCCTGAATTGCCATAGAGAAGGCAGGGTCGCCGTTTGCGAAAACCAGCACGTTATTTTCAAGCAAGGTATTCACGAATGTAGCAAGATTTTTTGCAGATTCAGCGTCGGCAGGAGAACCGCCTGAAAGGCTGACGATACCTTTAATTTTTCCATTAATTACACCGGAAGCGATAACCTCTATGCACCCAAAATGCTTATCGATTGTATCAAGGGTGAAACCTACCTGAGCGGTGATAACTTCCGCAGGAAGGACTCTTTTGATAGCACGACGGTTTTTGAAGCTTTCAATTGCACGTGTGACAATGGCTTCTGCCAAAACATCGAGTGATTCATTTGGGGCGCCAATGAATTCAGCATTGGAAAAATGACTTGATTCATTGGTTGTTACGATGGCGGTGGCATGGCAGTCGGCAATGGCTGCAATTTTAGGCTGAACCTTTTGTGTATCAGCAAGCAGCACATCAATTGCACCAGTTTCGAGAGCTATGCTGATACCGTTTGTTGTCGCGAGGGGCAGTATGACGTCCGAGGTGTCTGTGGATGGTTCATCAGTACTGCGAATTCCGTATGCTTGGATTCCGGTTGCGCCTGCTTCTTTAGCCATAGCGGTAAATTTCTCGCTTTTGGCTGTTGCGTCTACAGAAGCTGCGAGGGTTGGGATGTGTTCGTACAGAGCAATGTTGACTGTGTCTGCCTGCAATGATTCAAGATGAATTTTAGTCGTAGTGCGTTCTGCTGGACCGCAAAGACAGTCAGTAGCAAGGGAGTTTCCTGCCATACTGTTGAGTAAAAATGCACTACCGAGGCGGAAGGATGCATTCATGCTTTTTTGCCAGTCTTCCTGTTTCTCGTCTGCGGTTTGCTTCGGTGTGGTGGAAACTTCACATGATGAGCTGACAGGCAGCAGATCAAGTTTTCGCCACAGCTGAATTCGTTCAGGCGGGGCAACCACACTAAGGGTGGAGCAGGCGCTTGACTCTGTGCAGCTAAGATCATTAAGCAGTGCGTCCGCAAGTTCAGCAGCAATGGCGTTTGTTTCTTTACCGTTGGTGCTGATGTCGAACTCGACTGCAATTTTACGCAGTTTTCTTTCACCGACAATGGAAAGAGTTGTGTCATCTTCCGCAGCTTTTTTCAGGGTAAGAATGATCTCTCGAGTTCGTGCTTCATGGGCAGCAACGTCTTTTGCCGCAGAGCGGAGTAAATCGCTGGCAGCTTTATTGTTGGCAGAATCACAGTCGTTATGGATATGGCTTTCTGTTTTCATGTATAGATCCTTTTAAAACTGAATGGTAGCAAGCGGCGGTATAGATGGCGCTATGTGGATGATTGCCTGTTACTCCATACACTCCGCGGGAAAAAATTTGATTTGGCGGTTCTTACAAAGCAAGAGATGAACCAAAAGTTCTCAGTACCTATCTTCCTAAAATAATGTGATTAAATTTTTTGACATTAACTCTCTCCAACGGGATTCCGTGATTAGAACGGGATTCCGTTGTTTCGCTAGCGAAATTCCGTTGCTGTTGCGCTGAACGACTCTCGGTTTCCCGTGTTGAAGCATTTTGAAAACGATCACGGTGAAAGGAGCAATGTACAGAGGAACAAAAAAGCGTTGTCGTCGTTAGCTGTGCTCGTCACCCGTAAAACTACAACATATTCAGAAAAATCTTTCGCGTGGTTTTGTAACTGGGCTGTTACATAGTCCATTGCGGCGTTTCTGCTCTATACAATCTGCCAATCAGCGAACGTTGAATGTCGGGTGGGCGAATAACAGATAAGTAAATGCAAATAATGTTGAGAAGCGAATAAGAATAGGTGGTTATTCACAGATTGTTTGGCTTGAAAGGGCTAAGGCAGGCTGAGGAAGCCTGTGGGACGTACTTGTGTGAGATGGAGAAGGGAACGGGAAATAAAGTTTTACCAGCAAGCTAGACTGTTGAGGGAATGCCGTATCGTCAGGTAGGGTTGTTGGGCTGTGTAAGTCTGAAAATATACGTTTTTCTGCAACACTATGCGTGAAAAGTTCAAGGCGAAAATTCTACATGTTGTTTAATGTAATAGAATGTACTTATTGTAAATATATTGACGCCTATGTTTTTTTGTGATGTTGGAATGGTTTGTATAAATCTTACTAGTCTTCATAGAGGAATGTATGCGCAAATTTCTTACTCTACTTATTGTTATGCTTTCGTTTTTGTGGACGGGGTGTAGCGCGGTACATCAAAAAACTTCACCGACACTTTCTGAAACATCACCATCAGTGTCTAAAACATCTCGAATTTCTGAAGAAGCTTCTAAAACATATGTGGCACGATTTGCAGACGTGTTTTGCGACAAGACGCCAGTGACAGAGCAGCTGATTAATGATGCTATTCTTCGCAGCTTAGAAGTAAAGATTAATGCAATGAGCAGGATCGATGACGAAGAGGACTGGTATGTGTTCAGCAATGCCGGTGTTCAATGGAAAAATGATGACACCCTGCAAATTGAAGTAAAAAAGTCATTACGTGAAAATGGACAGGAAGTGCAGTGGTTGGTGCGTTCCTACATTGCTGAAGTGCAGCGCATTCATGACATGGAAAAGAATGAGTTTGAGGTGCGTATTACTCCGGACAGCATTGTCTCAGAGAGCACTTCGCCGGAATATTATCAATATATGCCGGATGACATGTATGTACCTTCCAAATGCAATTTGAGTAACGTATCTCCAGCCCCGTGGGGCAATCATGACTTTGCAGTTGTTTCAGCTTTTAAAAGTACCTTGCAGGATTTTATGGATGAGAATGAAAATGCCATTTATTACACCCAGCCTGGTACCTATTCATTTTCAAAAACTGTTTCGGGCAATCCACAAGCCATCCGCAGGGCATTTACTGCCTATCTTGCAGATAAAAAAGAGAATGCTGTTGTAACCCGCAAAGGCGTCTTTTACGCAGGCAGTCAGCTTGTGCATATCATCGATTCTTCTAATTCCGTGACCTTTATGTGGGACGTAAAGTTGCAACAAGAGGTCGGGCTTGAAGAGGTAACGCATCGAAATTTCTTTTATGAATGGTCTATTCTCGCTGCAACAAAGAAATATGTAAGCGCACTGTAGTGCGTGTGTAGCTCTCCTTTTTCACGTTAGTAAATAATGAGATTATCCATGAAGAAGATCATATTCAGCCTGTTTTTTCTCGTGCTTACAATCTTCTGTGTGCGTGTTGTAAACTCGGTTGCCGAGGTGGAACATGTCGCGCAAGACACAACATCGTTTAGAACCTTATTCAATAAGCCACTTGTCACAACATTTGTTTCTTTGGATGCATATAAAGATGGCTCTCCTGTAACTAGAGAGCAGTTAAAGAATGCGTTTGTCGACATGATGGTGTGGAAGTACAAAAATGGTATTGGGGTTGTACGTTACAAGGCCTATTCAATATTTAAAGAAATGAAAACCGCATGGGTTGGTGATACCAGTGCCGCAGTCACGCTTGTGCAATCTTTATATAAAAATGGTAAAGCAATAGACGAACTGAAAACAACATACTTTTTCACATTCGAATATATGCATGATGCCTCGAAGTCTGTATACGAAGTACGCTGCACTGTTAACGACATGGCTGTGGAAGTGAGAGAGAAAGAGCCTAAGAAGGTTTTTAACAGGTACAAGAATGCATCTATGTGGCCTCCTTCTGTAAACGAGCAGGACGAGAAGGTGTTGTCTCTTTTTGACAAGGAGTATCGCTCCTTCTTCAATAACAGTATCCATTATAAAAAAATAGAAAACTATCATGCTGAGATCGTAACATCACTGGAGAATTCATATATTCAGCAGATGTTGGGACAGCATGTGCCCGCAAAGCGTTCTGAACTACGCGTGATGGAAAATGGAGTTTTTTGGGGCAACACCCCTTTAATTACCATTACCCCTGAAAACGGTCAGAATAAAATTACAGCGGATTTTGATTTGCACTACACCGTCTCAATGAACGGGAAGCGGCTGGCAAAAGCTGACGTAGTCCCTTACAAGTATCTGCGCGAAACGTTCGGTAGATCGTTAGCACGGTGTGATTCAGATGAAGTGCAGTTACAAACCATCCAAAAATACACTGTCGAGGAATACTTAAAGAAACTCGGCACCTTTGTTTTTCCAGAATAACATGTTTATAACTTTAACCACCCGTTATTTTTTCGTTAACTAGCCGCTATAGTGCAATTAATCCTTGGGAAAAAATGAAAGTTGCTCTATTTTAACAGCACCGTCTGAGAATGTGGTGCTTGGTGTGTGTATAACGAAAATAAATGTGGCTTCAATAACATCCGGAGATATCGATGAAAAAGTTAGTTTTACTGTGTGTTGCTGTTTTTTGTTTGGCGCTTGTAGGTTGTAATCAGGAAATGAAGGCGGACTCCTCTCCTAAAGTTGCCGTTGTAGACCCTGCAAAAGTTTTTCAGGATAGCAAGCCAGGTAAAGACGGCATGGCGTACTTGGAAAAAGTAAGCGCAGAAGTACAGCAGAAATTTAAAGATTTGCAGAAAGAAGCTGCTGAATCAAAAGGTCAGGACACCGCAAGTGTGAATGATCTTCAGGCACAGGTTGCTAAAATTCAGGAACGTGTATCAGCAGAACAGCAGATGGTTGTTACCAAGCTGAACGATCTTTTCCAGAAAGTGCTTGAGCAGTACCGTAAAGAAAACGGCGTTGCTTTGGTAATTCCTGCTGAACAAGCATTAAGCTTTGACGAATCTGCAGACGCAACTGCAGCTATCGTAGCAATTATGAATAAAGAAAATGTAACTTTTGAATCTCCAGCAATGGACGATGCTAAACCTGCTGACAAAATCGTTAAGCCGGAAGACAAAGCTGCTGATATGAAAGACGATGCTATGAAACAGGCACAAGAGAAAAAAGACGAAGTAGCTCCAGCTGACAAGCCAGCAACTACGCCTGACGCAAAAGACGTTAAAAAGCAGTAATATTGTACAAAAACCGTACTGGTATTTACAGTAGGTTAATAGTATACGACTGGGAGATCGCTACAAAGCGGTCTCCCTTTTTTTATTCAAGCGGTAAATGCTTGATGGTGTGTGCTACCTAGGGTACACAACCCGCAGGAAGACTGCTAACCGCAGATATACTGTGTTAGTTTTTTATTTTTTGCAGTTTGAAGTTTTGTGATGTTTCACAGACTTAGCTAATAATCCGCCACACATATATATTATGTGTATCCGCAACTCATATTTGGAGGAGACCCGATGGAAGCCGCCCATAAAAACCTTGCTTTAGACCTTGTTCGCGTTACAGAAGCAGCAGCATTGGCATCTGGCCGCTGGCTTGGCAAGGGTAAGAAGAACGAGGGCGACGGTGCAGCCGTTGATGCAATGCGTTACGCCTTTAATAACTTGTACCTTTCCGGCACAGTTATCATCGGCGAGGGTGAAAAAGATGACGCGCCTATGCTCTTCAATGGTGAAAAGCTCGGCATGGGCAAAGGACCGCAGGTTGATGTTGCGGTTGATCCCGTCGAAGGCACCAACCTTCTTGCATACGGTCGTCCTAACGCTATTTCTGTTGTAGGTACCGCTCCGGCAGGCACCATGTACAACCCTGGCCCAAGCTACTACATGCAGAAGCTTGTTGTGCCACCAGCAGCGAAAGATGTTGTAGACATCGACGCTCCTGTTAAAGAAAACTTGAATAACATCGCAAAAGCTCTCGGCAAAGACGTTGATGACCTTGTTGTGTTTGTTCTTGATAAGCCACGCCACGAACAGCTTATTACTAAGATTCGTGAAGCTGGCGCACGCATTCAGCTGCATACAGATGGTGACGTTGCAGGCGCACTCATGGCAGTTGATCCACGTAGCGAAGTTGACGTAATGATGGGTACCGGCGGTACACCTGAAGGCGTAATCGCTGCATGTGCAATTAAAGGTGTCGGCGGCCAGATTTTTGCCCGTCTCGACCCGCAGTCTTACGTGGAAAAAGAAGCGATCCTTGAAGCAGGCATCGATCTTCGTGAAATCCACACAGTAAATACTCTCGTACGTAGTGACGAAGTATACTTTGCTGCAACCGGTATTTCCGGCGGCACATTCCTTCGCGGTGTTCAGTACACCGGAAACGGCGTTGTGACTCACTCCATGGTTATTAAAGGCCATAGTGGATCTATCCGTTACCTCGAAAGCATCCACAACTGGGATCGCGTTCGTCCAGAAGGCTTATAGTCATATATTTGTTTGTAAAAAGGCTGCTCGAAAGAGTAGCCTTTTTTTTGTGCCTGAAATTTTAGCGGCGCTGTTTTTCGACAGTATTCCTGAAAGAACGGCTACGTAGAAAGTTTGAATTGTCTTAGATTTGTTGCCATAGGTGCGTACAGAACCTATATGCAGTGAGTTGCATAGAGAGCGGTGTATTCCGTAGGCTCAAGATGCCTAATATTCATTGAAGGAACCGAAATAATGGAAACGTTAAAGGCTCATGGTTTGATTCTGCTTGCAACTTTTTTGATTGCAGGATCATTCATCGCATCTGCTAATGTGACAGGGCAGGTACATCCTGTCTCATTGAACTTGCTCCGATTTGTGATTGCAAGCGCCTGTTCATTACCGGCAGTACTTTTGAATAAGCGATACCGTAAGCAAATACCCTCGGTATTTCCGCGTTCATTTATCATCAGCTTTTTTTACTGTGGCTATTTTGTGTGCCTGTTTGCAGCGCTGCTGACCACCACCGTAATTAACACGGGAACCTTGTATACTCTTACTCCGTTTATTACGGCCTTACTGAGTGTTGTGCTGCTTAAGCAGGCTATAGGTCTGAAACGCACGCTGGTATATATTCTGGGTGCCGTGGGAACGTTGTGGGTTGTATTCAAAGGTGATCTGGCAGCATTTAAAAGTCTTTCGCTTAACTCTGGTGATATGCTCTTTATGCTGGGTGTTCTTTCCATGTGTGGTTATACGCTTGCGCTGAAGCTTCTGTACAGACAGGACAGCGTGGTCGTTCTTACATGCTGCACGTTGATGGGCGGAACGATCTGGATGGCTCTCGCTGCGATAGCCTTCGGCATTCCGCTACAATGGAATTTGCTGACACCTGGCGACTATGTAAACTTGCTGTATCTTGCAATAGGTACAACGCTGGTTACGTCTTACCTTTTCCAAAAAGCCTCCATTACACTGACTCCGAACAATGTCACCGCGTACATTTATTTAAGTCCGGCATGTGTGGCAGTGCTCGATTATGTTGTTAACGGCATCACACTGTCTAACACCATTTTATTCGGTATTGTGCTTTCTATGGTGGCAACATTTCTGCTGCAAGCCATGAGCTATTTAAAGCAAAAATAGCAATTCGGGCGTTTGCCTGATTGTCTAGAATACGAACAAAGCCCCCTGTGGAAATTCCAACAGGGGGCTTTTGTAATATCTTATGATGGGATGCGAGGCTTGTGAGGGGGAGAAGTGATGTCAGAAAAAAGCATTGCCCACAAAAAAAGCTGCTAGTTAAAAAACTAGCAGCTTGTATAAGCATGGTGGGGATGGGAAGATTCGAACTCCCGACCAACTGGTTCGTAGCCAGCTACTCTATCCAACTGAGCTACATCCCCTCAGTGCGAAAAAAGGTATATGTCTGTAAGCCGTGATCGTCAAGCACTTTATAAAAAAAATGCAGGTAAAGTTCTCCATCAAACAGCTGAGTATTTCTTCAGTCCTCGAAATGGATCAATCCAGCTAATTAGTCAGCATACAGTATGCCGTTCTCATCGGAATTGGGTAATGATTACCTGTTCAGCGGTTGTACTGCTTGATGTCACTGTAAAAAATAATCGGAAAAAGGCTGACGATGAATGTAGTACCTTTTTATTTCTCAAATTGTGTTTCGCACTAGATAAATATTTTGTTTCAGTGAGATAGCCAGTTGTATTTATTTTCAGAGTGTATCAGCTTGGTAATTACAGGCTGGAAAGATGATTTACAGCGGCGTTAGTCTCATTTCGCATATGCTTTTATTGGCTTAAACTGACCTCTATTGTTCTTGCATGGAACCATAGAGGTTGGACAATATGTGCATTTTTAATGCACGCCGTTTTTTAATGAATGCTAACCGTTGAGGGAAGATATGAGTAATGCGACAAACAACAATACGATGAGTAACACATATCCGCGCCGCGATTTTTGCAAAAAGACTGTAATTGCCGCGGCAGTAACAGCTTCTGGCTATAATTTTGTTAATTCCGGTATAAAAGCTCATGCGGCGACCCCTAGTAAGGTGGGCACAAACAAGGTGTCAGTTCATTACGAATGGGGGACATTAAAAGAGGTTGTGTGTGGCATACCTAATTTTCGTATCCCCATAGAGCTACCGGATGCCGTCTACAAATATGCTCCCTCTGAAGGGCTTAAGTTTCTAGAAGCTAATCTTGGGAAAAACCTCAAAGAAGCTGATCCAGGTGTTCATAAAATTATTTCTGATCAGATGGATGGTGCAGTTAAAATTTTGGAAGAACGTGGAATAAAGGTGCATCGGCTCAAAGAAGTTACTGATGATGAAAATGCATATTTATCCAGAATTTTTCCGCCAAGTGTTGTGCAGTTTTTTCCGCGAGATCCGATGCTTGTCATCGGAAACAAGTTTATTGAAACAGAGCTTTTTTTCCCTTTAAGGCGTCGAGAACGGTTTGGTGTCCGGCGTACCTTAGCTAAGAGACTGGCTGATAGTGATGCACAGATTGTTTCCGTTCCCTTAGCTGACCCTGTTCAAGAACAGCAGGATGGTTCATGGGGAGCAGGGCCATTTCTTGAAGGTGGAGATGTCTTTCTTCTCGGTAAAGATATTTATGTAGGCAACACCGGGAACGCAAGTAACACAGCAGGTGTGCAGTGGTTAGCACAGTATCTCGGCGACAGTTATAATGTTCACGAAATCAAGTTATCCAACAAATTTCTGCACCTTGACTGCTGTCTTGCAACACCTAGACATGGTTTAGCCATTGTGTGTCGAGAAGCGTTTATTGATGGCCTGCCCGAATTTTTGAATGGATGGGACCTTATTGATGTTCCAATGAAAGACGCCAAAGAAAAGCTTGCTTGTAACGGGTTGGTTCTCGATAAAAAAACTATCCTAATTGCATCAGGACTCGATTATCTTGCAAAGGGGCTTCGTGAAGCAGGGCAGGTGGTTATTGAAACACCGTTCGATGCTGTATATCAATATGCCGGTGCATTTAGATGCTGGCATCATCCGCTCATCCGTGAGTCTTAGAATTCGAGTCTTAGAATTTTGGTCGAATGATTGAGTAGGGTACAGGGGGTCATAACTCAGATGCTAGGCGTTGTTTTTAGCAATTCCTCAACAGTGAAAAAATGCCAATGAGAGTTATCAGCATTTTCAATCTGACTAGAGGTGTTGTCGAGCTGAGGCACGTCTTTTTAATCTGGTTCATGGCAACATGGCAACATGGCAACATGGCAACACGAATACTGGTAACTGAGTGTAGGGTTGCATAGAGAAATGCAGCCGTGTTTTTGCTGGAAAAAGTCAATTCCCAATTGATGGGTAATAAGGCAGCGTTTCGTGCAAAAAGTACGTTAGCGCTTGGTTAGTGTTCGATTTATTTTTTTATTTGCTTAAATAAAACGTTCAGACAAGGGCTCAAAGTGGATTTTTTGGTGCGGATTGGTGACGAGGTCTTTTTAGACTTGGTGAGTAGGGGATTTTGCATAAAAAAAAGGCTGCTAGTTAAAAAAACTAGCAGCCTATATTCTCAATGGTGGGGATGGGAAGATTCGAACTCCCGACCAACTGGTTCGTAGCCAGCTACTCTATCCAACTGAGCTACATCCCCACTTGTATTGATGCCAACCTTGCACATCGCTGCGCACCCCTAGGGCACTTGCATCCGTACGGTTCGTTACCTTACCTACGGCTTGCTGGCGTTACTTCGCAGTTCTCAAATCCTCACATATGGTTAGATATGCTTCGGTCTTGATCACTGCTCGTGCCTTGCGCTGCACAAACTTGTCTCAATCCAAATGTATATGTGTGATGAAATAAATCATCACTTGGTGAGAGCTTGGATAACTCTCATATAAAGCGTCTGCATAAACAGTCGCATATAATCAAAGTGGTGGGGATGGGAAGATTCGAACTCCCGACCAACTGGTTCGTAGCCAGCTACTCTATCCAACTGAGCTACATCCCCACTTCGATTTGCTATTTTCGCGTATTGTGGCGCACCCCTAGGGCACTTGCATCCGTACGGTTCGTTACCTTACCTACGGCTTGCTGGCGTTACTTCAAAAACGTCAAACTCTCGCATATGTTAGATATGCTTCGACCTTGTCGTTTTTTCGTGCCTTGCATTACGCAAAACTATCAAAATCTCAATGTATATGTGTGATGAAATAAATCATCACTTGCTGAGAGCTTGGATAACTCTCATATAAAGCGTCTGCATAAACAGCCGCATATAATCAAAGTGGTGGGGATGGGAAGATTCGAACTCCCGACCAACTGGTTCGTAGCCAGCTACTCTATCCAACTGAGCTACATCCCCACTTCGACTTGCTATTTTTGCGTATTGCGGCGCACCCCTAGGGCACTTGCATCCGTACGGTTCGTTACCTTACCTACGGCTTGCTGGCGTTACTTCAAAAACGTCAACCTCTCGCATATGTTAGATATGCTTCGACCTTGTCGTTTTTTCGTGCCTTGCACTACGCAAAACTATCAAAATCTCTATGTATATATGTGTGATGAATTGAACCATCACTTGGTGAGAGCTTGGATAACTCTCGTATAAAGCGTCTGCGTAAACAGCCGCATATAATCAAAGTGGTGGGGATGGGAAGATTCGAACTCCCGACCAACTGGTTCGTAGCCAGCTACTCTATCCAACTGAGCTACATCCCCACTTCGATTTGCTATTTTTGCGTATTGCTGCGCACCCCTAGGGCACTTGCATCCGTACGGTTCGTTACCTCACCTACGGCTTGCTGGCGTTACTTCAAAAACGTCAAACTCTCGCATATGTTAGATATGCTTCAACCTTGTCGTTTTTTCGTGCCTTGCACTACGCAAAACTATCAAAATCTCAATGTATATGTGTGATGAAATAAACCATCACTTGGTGAAAGCTTGGATAACTCTCGTATAAAGCGTCTGCATAAACAGCCGCATATAATCAAAGTGGTGGGGATGGGAAGATTCGAACTCCCGACCAACTGGTTCGTAGCCAGCTACTCTATCCAACTGAGCTACATCCCCACTAGATATTGATGCCTGATTTCTTCACCTCTAGGTGCTTCAATCCGACTCAATCAAAATTTTGTGAAGTGACATTTGTCACAGCGAGAGGGGGTATATGTTCAACCCTCTGCAAGGTCAAGTGCTTTTTAAAAAAAAGTTTTTTTTCTAAAAACGGCTGACTCTGTGTTGTTAGCTTTGCTTGTTTTTCTTTGGAAGAAAAAGGCCTGTCAGAAAAAAACTGACAGGCTTTATAAGCAAATGGTGGGGATGGGAAGATTCGAACTCCCGACCAACTGGTTCGTAGCCAGCTACTCTATCCAACTGAGCTACATCCCCACAACAAAGCGTTGCTAACAACGTGAGGAGGGTTATATGCAGCATTGTTCAGCCAGTCAAGACGAAATTTAAAAAAAATTGAATGTTCTCTGAAGAGTGAGTGACACTAAAAGCCGTATATAAGGATACAGAATCGGAGGCGTGAAGAAGGAGTACTACATTTTTTGTGTGTACGGTTCTTTTTTTACGTTTTTTGTCTATTGCCTACTGCGGCAGAAGTGGGTAGGGGAACAATGCTTTTGTTGTGTCTATCGTAGAAACTATCTTTGTATCGGCTCTGTTGCCGATAATTATAATGCAGCAAATTGCTTTGTGCATATACTAAAGCACGCAGACGGCACTAATTACATAGTGCTTAAAAAGAAACAGCCCGCATTATAATGCCGGTTTGTTAGCAATCAAATATCACATCTTGATTGTATGATTACTTGTGTTACAGTGTAGCGCGACATTCAATCACTATGGGATATCAACTAGAGAAAAATATGCTCGAGAGAAAAATAGAAGCAGCTCGGAATGAGCTGAGACAAATAGCTGCCGAATACGGCGCAGATAACATTTCCGTGGCATGGACAGGCGGTAAAGATTCTACCGTTACCCTCCATATATGGAAGGACATTTTGGCCGAAATGGGTGTGGAGCGCGTAACGGCTCTGAACATCGATACAGGCTGTAAATTTCCGGAAGTGCTGGACCAGCGTGATACGTTGGCTCAGGATTGGGGTATTGACCTTACCATCGTGCGACCGGAAGTGGATATGTCACAATATCCAGTGGCGCAGAATAAGGTCACTTGTTGTGCAGATTTGAAGGTTGAACCGCTAAGCCGCGGTGTCAAACAGCAGGATATTGAAGTTTTACTGACCGGTATCCGTAAAGATGAGCATCCGGACAGGGACCGCCCTATGCGCGAGCAAAGAGATCGGCCCAACTGCCTTATGATGCATCCAGTACTGGATTTTAGTGAGATGGATATCTGGGCGTACACAATGCAGCACAATCTACCGTACTGCCCGCTGTACGATTCCGGCTACCGTTCATTAGGGTGTGTGCCATGTACCAAACCGTGTGACGGTTTTGGTAGTCAAACTGGCGAACGTGCCGGACGTGATGGTGAAAAAGAAGCTAAAATGGATATGCTGCGAAGCCTCGGATACTTTTAGATCCGGTCGCAGTAAACACCTTCCATAAAGGCTTCCAAAGCGTCATCCATTTCACGCAGGTAAGCTGCAATGTCACTCTTATCACCGCAATGGGTGCATTCCATATACACCTGATGACAGCTGCGTTTTACGGTAAGCGGTTTTTTGCATTTTTTGCATGGAATAGTTGTCTCAGCGCTTCGCTTCCAGCTAGATCCCCACATATGTAAACTCCTGATTAGACCCAGAGTACGCCTTGGTCTAAATATTTGATAGTTGTTTGCGAAACACGCTGATACCGCATAATTTTTCACACTGCAATTGACTTATGTGATGAATTATTGCTCACACCATCACAATATTCCTCACTTGTTGCTTTTTACATAGCAACATGCCAAAAAGTTCGTCTAACCGTTTTGATGATTAACCTGCTTTGCACAACAAGACTGGTTTATCAAAAAATGATATTTTGCACTTCCAGTTACCATAAGGAGAATTCTAATGTTGTCTGAAAAAATGAACCAAGCTTTGAATGACCAAGTGAAATGGGAAATGTTCTCCAGCTACCTGTACCTCTCCATGTCCGCTTACTTTGCTGATAAAGGCATGGGCGGCTTTGCAAAATGGATGCGCGCACAGGCTCAGGAAGAGCTTTTCCATGCAACAAAAATTTATGACTACATTAATGAACGCGGTGGTCGTGTTATTCTTCAGCCAATCGAAGCTCCTCAGAACGAATGGGCAGGCACCATCGACGTGTTTGAAGAAACTCTTAAGCACGAACAGAGCGTTACTTCCCTCATCAATAATCTCGTAAACCTTGCTATCGATGAGCGTGACCACGCAACCAACATCTTCCTTCAGTGGTTCGTTTCCGAACAGGTTGAAGAAGAAGATACTGTGAACGATGTTCTCGGTCAGCTTAAAATGATTGGTGGTGAAGGTCAGGGCATGCTTATGCTCGATAGAGAGCTTGGACAGCGCGTGTTTACTCCGCCTGTAAAATAAGCGCCTTCTCTTTCAAAAAATAGTTATTAAAAAATCCCCGCATACAGACTGTATGCGGGGATTTTTTTATGCGGTCGCTTGCTCTGCAAGCAGTGGCTCAAGGGATGTAGTACAAACAACACGAAGTAATGAGGCAAAGTTGTCAATTTCCCCATGGATAGACGTGGCTTCATTATGCAAGGTCGATAAGAACCGACCAATCGTGGTGTTTTCCTGTTGTGAAATGCGTTCAAGGATGCTCCAAAAGCGCATTTCTAGGCGTATGCTTGTAACAGCTCCGTTTAGGCGTATGGAGCGGGTTTGTTGCATGTATTCTTGCGGTGGAGTAGACGCATAAATTAGGCACATATGTTTTTCCTCATCTAGGGATGTGAACATATTGTATCGCTTTTTATGTGGATTATCTACCCCGATTGGGTCGTCTATCTGTCTGTAAAAACGTTTGTTAGCTAAGAAGCGCTACAAACTGCTTGAGCCATGCTGGGTGTGCAGGCCATGCAGGCGCAGTTACGAGGTTGCCGTCAGTAAGCGCGGAGTCGAGCGCTATTTCGCAGTATTCACCACCAGCGGCTGCTACTTCAGGGGCACAAGCAGGGTATGCTGAAATTTTATGGCCTTTGAGAATATCCGCAGCGACAAGAATCTGCGGGCCGTGGCAGATAGCTGCAATCGGCTTTTTAGTGCTGTCAAAGTGGTGTACCATGGCGAGCACTTCAGGATTAAGGCGCAGATACTCAGGTGCGCGGCCACCAGGGACCACTAAGCCGGCATATTCTTCAACAACAACAGAAGAAAAATCCTTGTTCAACATAAAGTTGTGACCGGGCTTTTCGGTGTATGTCTGATGCCCTTCAAAGTCGTGAATAGCGGTTGCAATAAAGTCGCCGGATTTTTTATCAGGACAAACAGCATCTACCTGAAAACCCATAGCCTGCAATGCCTGAAAAGGAACCATCAATTCGTAGTCTTCAACAAAATCACCGCAAATAAGAAGTAATTTCTTTTCCATATATATCTCCTAGTTTCCATGTTCTGGTGCGTGCTTAGTTCTTGTGATTTGCAACATGTATATAGTGTTTTGGGGATACGGTGGTAATATTCCAGTACTACACAGATAAGAAATCTTAGGGACACAGTGTGAAAAGTGTTGCTGAGATTTTTGTATTTCTGAAGGGCGGGGATACTTCTATTTGGTTTGAGTTGTTTAAGATACGTATGATGGTGAAGAGCTCACAACAGATAGACAGCTAAAAGGGAAAGAGCTAATCTGCTCAATAGCCTTTACTACTAGCCATCCCATAGTGTCTGTACAACATAGATAATACTGTATGGGGTAAGATAAACAATGCAGGTAAGGACAATGATAAGAGCATTCCAACAAGCTGATATGGATCAGGTTATAGCAATATGGCTTGATGCTTCAATCCAAGCTCATGACTTTATAGCGCGTACATTCTGGGAATCTAAGATTAACGATATGCGTGAAATATATATTCCATCTGCTGAAACCTATGTTTATGAGGAAAATGGAACAATCAAAGGCTTTGTTGCGTTGTATGAAAATACGATTGCATCGATCTTTGTTTCCCCCGATCATCAAAGACTAGGTATTGGCAAGCAACTTATTGCCAAATCTAAGGACGTTCGTTCCCAATTATCTCTTTCAGTCTACAAACAAAACCACAGCAGCATTGTTTTTTATAAGGAATGCGGTTTTAAAATTATACGCGAACAAGTTGATACTCATACCGGAGCTCCTGAATTTTTAATGAGTTTTCCATAACCTCCTTGCTAGCTCCCCTCAGCGCTTCGCAATACCTCAGCACAATAAACTGAGGGTGACTTCAGATACCTTGCGGGACATAAATTTTGAAAACCGGTCAGACACATTTAACGTGTTCGTCCGGTTATTTTAGATGCTCGTAGAAATATGAATTCGAGTTGTTAAGTCGATAAACTTAGGCTGAGAATTGTTTCCGGCAATGCTAGAGAGCTTAACAGCCAGCATGAAAGCAAGTTTGAAGAATAGGTTTGAAGCTTTGCTAACAGCTCGGATATGCAATGAAACTATTCCGAATCATAGCTGAAAAATTTTTCGTTAAAAGAAAGCCCCTGTTATCAGTTGATAGCAGGGGCTTTCTTTTAATTGATCTCAAAATCAGCATTTATGTCCCGCAGTTTGATACGAACTATGCAGGGTCTTTTTTTTATGCGTTTTGGAAACTACGTATGTTGCTTATTCGCCGTAGTATGCTGTTTTGAAGAGTTCTTTCATCTGCTCAACAGAAATTTCTCTTGGGTTGGTGCTGGTGCAAGGGTCACCTACAGCGCCTTCAGAGATAACATCAAGGCTTGCAAGGAAAGCTTCTTCCGGCACGCCGAATTCTTTTAAAGAAGTTGGAATATGGAGTGCGTTGTTCAAGTATTCTACAAAGCCGATGAGAGCGTTAACACGTTCTTCAGTTGTGTTGCCTTCAAGGCCAAGGCGCTTCGCAATGTCTGCGTATTTTTCACCAGCAACTTCTGCGTTGAAGCGAATAGCAGCCGGAAGGTAAATTGCGTTAGCGCAGCCGTGAGGAATGCTGAACATTTTACCGGTTTTGTGCGCCATACTGTGAACGATCCCCAGAATTGCATTGGAGAAAGACATACCAGCAAGGCACTGTGAAAGGTGCATTTTAGCGCGTGCGTTCTCGTCACCTTCGTATGACTCTACAAGATGATCCTGAACCATCTCGATGGATTTCATAGCAAGGGCATCAGTCAATTCGTTTGCCATAATGGAAACGTAGGCTTCCAGTGAATGGGTCAATGCGTCCATGCCGGTGTGGGCAACCAGTTGGCCAGGCATTGTCTGTGCGAGATTGGAATCTACAATCGCCATGTCAGGGGTGATGTTGAAATCCGCAATAGGGTATTTCAACTCAGTTTCTTTACTTGTTATGATCGAAAACGCAGTAACTTCTGTACCGGTTCCGCTAGTGGTAGGAATAGCCACAAAGCGGGCTTTGCGGCGTAACTGCGGCAGGTTGAAAGGAATTGCTGCTTCCTCAAAAGTGAAATTAGGGTTTTCGTAGAAAATCCACATTGCTTTAGCAGCATCAATAGGTGAGCCGCCACCGACGCCGAGAATGAGGTCCGGCTGGAATTCGTTCATCACGGCAACGCCGCGCATAACTGTTTCGTCAGAAGGATCAGCTTCTACGCCTTCAAAAAGACGCGTCTCAATGCCGGCTTCTTTAAGGTAGCTTTCGATTTTTTCTAACGCACCATTTTTTTTTGATGGAGCCACCGCTGATAACAATAACAGCTTTATTACCATCAAGTGTTTTAAGTTCTTCAATAGTATTTTCACCAAAGTAAACATCTCTAGGAATAGTAAAACGAGCCATGTGTAAGTCTCCCTATTGTATAAATAGTATTGTAAATTTAGTTATGTTTTTCTTTGTGCCAATTGCATTGTCGACGCGCTTAGTGAATCACATTATCTTGCTGCTTGCAGGGGGAAAGAGTGGGCAATACAAAAACAATGCACAAAGAGAAATAGGCGCTGCACCCACCTTGGATACACAGCCAAGTTGTATAAACAGTATTTCGATTTTTCTGTAAAGTACGCACTTTTCGGTGCAGTAGTGTGCATTTTGATACTGGTTTACAAAAGGTAACTACCCAGAAATACATTCGTGGGGGTGTCCAATACTTGGCGAATATGCTATTGATATCCCGATAAGCATGTGGATGTAGAACGTCATGTGCGTAGTAAAATAAACTTGCAATCAATGAATGATCAGAATCTGTTGCGATTGCTGATTACGATATTTATGTAAAGGTTGGTTTAATGCCTGAAGATAGAACGAATAAGATTAGTTGCAGCAGCTATGCGTACGAACTTGAAATTGCTTTTGAAATTCTTTCAGGCAAATGGGTGCCTCAAATTATTTGGCATTTGGCTAAAGGAGAGCAGCGTTTTGGACAGCTACGAAAGTTGATGCCGAAAGTGACGCAAAAAATGCTCACCCAGCAGCTTCGCAGTTTGGAAAAGAATGGCATAATCAACAGAAAAGCCTATCCGGAAGTTCCTCCCGTGGTGGAGTATTCACTTACGGAGATTGGAAAAAAGTTAATCCCTTCGTTTGATAGCCTTGATGCATGGGCTGTGGAGTATTTGAAAAATAGAGATGAGCAGGCTGAATAAAAAGAGTATTATAATTCCGCAAGTTGCACACTGAACAGTTTTTTACGAGCTGGCTGAATGTTACGGAAATATGTCTTTTCATAATATCTTTTGCCAAGTTGACTTATCTGCTATCGTGGAGACTACATTTTCTACAACCTCAGTTTTTCCTGTATTGGAGGTTTTGTGCCCACATTCGACAGAACAATCATAATCGCCGGAGCGGCTGGTCAGGGACTGGTCACTGTTGGTGAGTTGCTCAGTAAGCTTTTGACCCGCGCAGGGTATGAAGTATTTGCAACACAGTATTACATGTCGCGTATTCGTGGAGGTCAGAACTCCTTTCGAATCCGTATAAGCGATATGCCGCAGTTTGCTTCAGCAGATGAATGCGATATTTTGTTTGCATTCGATCAGGATGCAGTCGCACAACATTTTGAAATGCTGCACGAAAGCGGAACCGTTATTTTAAGCGATAAGCTTAATGCTATGAACAAGCAGTGCGTAAGCATCCCTTTTGATACGCTCGCTTCTAAGCCCCTATATGAAAACGTGGTGGCTTTAGGTGTGTTGTGTGCATTGCTCGGACTGGATCGTTCGTTGCCGGAACAATTGTTGTCTGAACGCTTTACTCCTAAGGGGGAAAAGGTTGTTACAGATAATATTGAAACACTAGGCGGCGCGTACGATTGGAGTTTAAATTTCACAGACAAATGTTCACAGTTACCTAAAATGCACATGCATCCGGAACGTATCCTTATCAACGGCAATACCAGCATTGCCTTGGGTGCTATGGCGGCAGGCGTAAAATTTTGTTCGTTTTACCCTATGACACCGGGATCTTCTGTCGCACAAACGCTCATTAACCACTCCCAAGAAATGGGTATAGTGGTTGAGCAGGTGGAAGATGAAATTGCAGCGTTGAATATGGCACTCGGTGCTTCATACGCTGGCGCAGCCTCGATTGTTCCTACATCGGGTGGTGGATTTGCACTTATGACGGAAGCTGTGAGTCTTTCGGGGATCATGGAGCAGCCAATTGTGGTTGTTATTGCACAACGACCGGGCCCCGCAACAGGTATGCCGACTCGTACAGAGCAAGGTGACCTGCTGTTTGCCATGTTCGGCGGACACGGTGAATTCCCGCGTATAATTTTGACCCCAAGCACAGTCGAAGAATGTTTCGAAATGGGGCATCGCGCCATCAGGTGCGCAGAACAATACCAAAGTCCGGTAATTATTCTTACAGACCAATTCCTCGCAGATGGTTTGCAGAGTCTAGAAACATACGACCTGCACGATCTGCCTGAAGTGGCACAACCGGACTATTCTGATACTCATTCAGAAGGCTACAAACGTTATTTACTGACGGATGATGGAATTTCACCGCGCCGCATTCCAGGCTATGGTAAATCCATTGTTCTGGCAGACAGCCATGCACACAACGAACGCGGTAATATTACGGAAGATAGGCAGCTCCGTAATGTGATGGTGGAAAAAATGCTGCTGAAAGAGTCCTGTATCCGTAAAGATGTGCTTCCTCCGCGGTATTTCGGAAACGAAAATGCGGACAAGTTGCTTATCTGTTGGGGCTCAGTAGAAGGCGCCGTGCGTGAGGCAGCAGCAGAGATGACAGAACGTGGCGAAAACGTCGCAGTGCTCAGCTTCTCACAAGTTTGGCCGTTGAATGTGGAGCAGTTCCTGCCGTATCTGGAAAACGCCAAAGAACGTGTGTGCATTGAAGGAAACTCCAATGCACAGTTTGCATGGCTGTTGAAAGGGCTCACCTGTGTTCCTATTCAGAAAATAGTCAGCAGATACGACGGACGTCCGCTAACCGCTGGCTACATTATCCGTAAGATGTACGAGGAGTAGGCACTATGCGCGATATCAACGAATATGGTCATTACAACGAAGCTTGGTGCCCCGGCTGTGGTAACTTTGATATTTTGAAAGCATTAAAGCAAACGCTTGCTGAACTGGATATTGCACCGCATCAAGCGGCGATTATTTCAGGAATCGGGCAGGCTGCCAAAGTGCCGCATTACATAACTGCCAACGGATTTAACGGGCTGCACGGCAGAGCGTTACCACCGGCACAGGCGGTAAAGATTGTTAATCCGGAGCTTACAGTTATTGCCGCCAGTGGTGACGGCTGTACCTACGGTGAGGGCGGAAACCATTTTCTTGCCGCCATCAGGCGCAATGTGGATATGGTAGCACTCGTGCACGATAATCAGGTGTATGGACTCACCAAGGGGCAGGCAAGCCCGACAACTTTAGAAGGGCAGATAACAAAGACGCAGCCGTTTGGTGTAACAAATTCGCCGTTTAATCCAGTGGAAGTAGCCATTGCCATGCGCGCAAACTTTGTTGCCCGTTCTTTCTCCGGTAATGTGCCGCATCTGGTGGAAACATTAAAGGCCGCTATTGCACACCCGGGATTCGCTCTTGTGGACGTGTTCCAACCATGTGTTACCTTTAACAAGGTGAACACCTTTGGTTGGTATAAAAAGCGTTGTTACGAGCTAGGTGAAGAGTACGACTCAACAAACTGGCATGCTGCTATTGAAAAAGCAAACGAGTTTGATGAGCAGATTCCTATAGGTGTGCTCTACACTAATGATCGTCCTGCCTACGGTGGGCATCTTCCTAAAGATCTTGAGTATCCGCTTGGCTCTGGGGATGTTAATCATGAAATGTTTGATAACATCGTGAAAAAGTATTCCTAAAATCAGATAAAATACATACAGGCTGCTTCCCATATAGGGAGGCAGCCTTTTTTGTTTTCAGCTTTTCTTCGACGAGATACTCGTTGGTCTTCGATAAAACATTCGCATGTCTCCGACGGATAGGAGAGCTCACCCCACGGCACTTGCTTCCGTAACGCTCCTAGACTCGCGAACGGTTGACTGGCGCAGCCTAAACGCTTCGTAGATGGACACTGTCCCTTTAACCCCGTCCATATTTTTTAGTAATTCGGTTATTGTTAAAAAATAGTGGGATGCGCGTTTTGTCTCTTTGGAAGGGCAATATATCCATTCTTTCCCTCTTCATTTTGGATATACTGAATGTACTTTTTATAGTGCGGGAAGTTGAAAGACATAAACGAAAGGACGGGTGTGTATGCTTACCTATATAGAGCGCAGAGAAAAAACGGACATTGCACTTATCGAAACCCTTGTGCAAAGCATGGCTGTGTTACCGGATTTACGGTTATTCAGCGTGCTTGAAACATTGCTTACAGATGAAGTTGTTGTTGATTACACATCGCTGGTCGGTGGAGAACCACACGAGGAGACGCCAAAGGGTGTAATCCGTCGCTGGAAAGAATCTTTGTGCGGGTTTGATGCTACACAGCATAAACTAGAGAATATTGTTGTTGAACTAAAAGGGCAGGAAGCCACAGTAAAGGCTAATGCTACCGCCACATATTTTTTGAATGAACACATATGGGAAGGCAAAGGTCGCTATGTGTTCGGATGTCGCTTTACTGCAGATGGTTGGAAGATTAACAAACTTCAATTTAATTTCGAGAGCGAAAAAGGCAAACGGGATATTCTTCAAAAAGCTCGGGAGCTGGTAGATAAAAAAGGAAAATGCAATATGAACGAGTGAGCCACACCTGCTTTGATTGACCAACATTCCTCGACAAAAAATGAAAAAGGCTTCTGCATACAAAATGCGGAAGCCTTTTTTTGTGCTTTCTGAGACACAATGTCTTTGTCGAAAGAGTGTTGACGAAATGTTGAAATCAATCTAACCAAATGAATAAATCAAATGAATGAATCAAGTGAATGAATTAATTTTAAGGATGAAGATATGTCTGCAAAAGTGTGGAAGGAACGAAAAGTTCGAAAAACACCAGAAGAAACTCGCCAGTCTCTACTGGGTGCAGGGCTTATGCTGTTTGGTCGGGATGGATATAAAAATGTGACAACTAGAGCTTTGGCTGAAGAAGCCGGAGTGAATCAGGCTGCCATTCCGTATCATTTTGGCGGCAAGAAAGAACTCTACATCGCTGTGGCAGAAAGCATTGTGGAAGATGTTTCGAAGCAGTTTGGTTCCATGGTGGAAATGTTGAATAAAGATCTACACACAGCAAATGGCGACAAGAAGGCAATTG
Organism: Halodesulfovibrio sp. MK-HDV; assembly: GCF_009914765.1. Taxonomy (NCBI): domain Bacteria; kingdom Pseudomonadati; phylum Thermodesulfobacteriota; class Desulfovibrionia; order Desulfovibrionales; family Desulfovibrionaceae; genus Halodesulfovibrio; species Halodesulfovibrio sp. MK-HDV. The sequence continues at coordinate 147,627 of NZ_WYDS01000006.1, forward strand.
CAGAAACACTTACTGCCTTTATTAATATCTTTTTGAATACGGTTCTGGGCAACGATGTGAATGAGCTGCGGTTCCAGTTTATCAATCAGGAATATCTGCGCCCGAGTGATGGGTTCACTATCATTTATGAACGAGTGATTCAGCATGTGCATAAATTTCTCACAGCATTGGTATCTACATGCTTCTCGCTGCCGGAAGAATCCGAAGAAGCCAAGCTGCGGGCAAACTCCCTAGCGGGTCTGATGCTCATTTATCTGTTTGGTCGTCCTGTAGTGCTGAAACGAACAGGGTGGGATGAATACACCCCGCAAAATATTGCTAAGATAAACACAGCGGTAACAGAAATGGCGTTGAACATGCTGTGTCTGAACAGTGCTCTGAAGGATTAATATCATGCGGTTGCTCGACATTGTGAAGACGAGAAAGCTGGTAGTGGTGCCAGTTCTGCTCATTGGTGTACTGGTTTTTGTGGGCATGGTTAAGACAAAAAAAGCACCACAAAGAGTGCCGCCGCAGGAGCGAGTGCAGGTTGTACGCACTCTTACTGTTCCGGCGGTGAGTGTTGTGCCGCGTGCTCTGGGCTATGGCTATGTGCAGCCGGGGCAGGTGTGGGACGCTGTTGCTGAAACGAGTGGCAAGATTGTAGCTGTGCATCCGGCGCTGAAGAAAGGTAACATTATCGGCAAGGGTGAAGTGCTGTTACGTATAGATCCTGTTGAACAAGGAAATGCGCGGCAGCGTGACGAAGCCAATGTACAGGATGTTCTCGCGCAGATTCGCAGACTGGATCAAACCGAAAAAGATACCCAACGCAAGTTGAAAATTGAGCAAGACAAGCTGAAACTGAGTCGTAGTGAGCTTGATCGTAATTCTATCTTGTTTGCAAACAATGTAATTTCTAAATCAGAACAGGACACGGTCGAACACAATTACCTGACACAGAGTAATGCTGTGCAGAATTACTCTTCTACCTTGAACACTATTCCTGCGGAACGCCAACAGTTACGTGCGCGTCTTTCATCAGCTCGTTCGCAGGTGGCAGATGCAAAACACGACGAAGCAAAGACTGTTATTCGTGCTCCGTTTGACTGCCGTGTTGCGGACGAGAAAGTGGAAATTGGTCAAGCAGTAAAAACAGGGGAGCTGCTGGCAACGCTGGATAGCATGGGACGCTCTGAAGCTCTTGCGCAGGTTCCGTTGTATCTTTTCAAAAACGTAGTGCCCCGCGGAGAACGGCCAAATTTCGATGACGGGAAATCTACAGAAGTTGTGCGCGATTTTGTTAAGCTGGATGCTATCATTCGTCTAAAATTACCGGATAGCATTGTGGAATGGACAGGCAAAGTTGTGCGCTTGAGTGATGCCGTGGATACTGCAACTCGCACCATAGGTATTTATGTTGCGGTGGATGATCCGTACCTAAAAGCAGAAGGCGGCAAGCGACCTCCTTTGCTTAAAAATATTTATGCAGAAGTAGAGCTGCGCGGTGCTCCGCGTCCGAATACTGTTATTGTTCCCCGCTCTGCCGTGCACGACAAAACTGTGTATGTGGTAGATACACAGAACCGTTTGCGTTTGCGCACAGTGGTAACGCATTCTCCGCAGTCCGGATTTGTTTCTATTTCAAGCGGCATCAAAGCTGGCGATGTAATCGTGCTGAGTGACGTAGTGCCAGCCATCGACGGTATGCTTTTAAAAACAGTGGACGATGCTAAAGCTCTCCAGCGTCTTGTTGCCGAGGCAACTGGTGAAGGGAGCGTAAAATGAGTCGGCAGATAGGATTTATCCGGTATTTTGCAGGGCATCCTACTGCGTCGAATCTGCTTATGCTGATCTTGTTGGTACTTGGTATTGTCACTGCGCCAAAATTGGTGCGCGAAACGTTTCCAGACTTTTCCCCTTCAGAAGTGGAAATTGTAGTTACGTATTCCGGTGCTACTGCGGAAGATGTGGAAGAATCTATTTGTCAGCGAATTGAAGATGCAGTGGATGGCGTTGCCAACGTGGAGGAAGTGCGAAGCGAAGCCCGCGAAAACAGGGGCAGAGTTGTTGTAAAAATGCTCGAAGGCGGCGACGTAAAACAGTTTGTTGATGATGTAAAAACAGAGATCGACGCTATTGATGACTTTCCAACGGAAGCGGATGAGCCTGTTGTGCAGCGGCTTGGTCGTAAACATAGTGTGGTATCCATTGCTGTCAGTGGTCCTATGTCGTTGCCGCATTTGAAGTTGTACTGCGAGCAGTTGAAAGACCGCATGTTGAAAGATCCGCTCATTACGCTTGTGGATGTTGAAGGCTTTTCGGAGCATCAAATTCGTATTGAAGTGCCAGCGGCAACGTTAATGCAATTCGGGCTTTCCATGTCGGATATTACCGATGTCATCAGCCGTCAGAGTATTGATTTACCAGCGGGTACAGTACAAACACACGACGCAGACATTCTAATCCGTTTCGCTGATCAACGTAGAAAAATTTATGAGTTCGAAGACCTGATTGTCGCATCCGGTAAAACCGGAGCAGAGATTCGACTCGGTGATATTGCACACATTAGCGATACCTTTGAGCTCGACGAGGATAAGTACATCTTCAACGGCAATCGTGCAGGCAAGCTGGTTATTAAAAAGACTGTAGAACAGGATTCGTTGCGAATTCTCGATTCTGTTCAAAAAATTATGAACGCAGAACTGTCAGTGGTTCCGCAGGGTGTGTCTTTAGCCTTAACAGACAACACAACAACCATTGTGCGCGATCGTCTGCAAATGCTTGTTATCAACGGCATAGAAGGGCTTATTTTGGTATTTTTGGTCATGTGGCTTTTCTTTTCCATCCGGCTTTCATTCTGGGTTGTTATGGGGCTGCCTGTGTCCTTTCTTGGCGCTGTGTTTGCCATAGATGCAGCGGGGCTGACGCTGAATATGATCACCATGGTCGGTATGCTGCTGTCTCTCGGGTTGGTGATGGATGATGCCATTGTTATCGCCGAGAACGTTGCGGCGCATATGGCACGAGGGAAAAGTGCGTTGCGCGCTGCTGTGGATGGCACAAGCGAAGTGGCAATGGGCGTACTTTCTTCCTTCGCCACCACTGTGCTTATCTTCGGTGCCATTGCAATGCAGGTGAGCGGTAATATCGGCAGAGTGCTATGGGTAATGCCCGCTGTGCTTATCTTAACCCTTTTTGTAAGCCTGGTTGAAGCCTTCCTTATACTGCCGAGTCACCTTGTGCATTCCTTGGAGCATGCACCGGAAACCAAAACTCGCTTTCGTGTATGGTTCGATACAAAATTTGAACACATTCGCGAAGATGTTTTGGGACGTGCTGTAGATACCGTCATTAAATGGCGTTATCTGTTTGTAAGTAGCGTATTCTGCTTGCTCCTTATCTCTGTAGCTATGCTTGCGGGCGGCGTGCTTAAAACAAGTGCATTCCCCGATGTGGAAGGCGATGTGCTGCAAGCTCGTGTGCTGTTGCCGCAGGGAACTCCGCTAGAGCGTACAGAATCTGTTGTAGAAAAACTCATCAGCAGTCTAGACGTCATAAATAGTAATTACAGCCCACAGCAACCGGATGGACAGCCATTGGTGCAGAATATTGCGGTTCAATACAATAAGAATACGGATGCCAACGAAGTGGGGGCGCATGTAGTGACGCTTACGCTCGACTTGCTGAGTGCAGAGCTGCGAACAACATCTATCGATGAACTCACACAAGAATGGCGCAAGACGGCAAAAAATATTCCGGATGTAGTCACCATCACATATAAGGAACCGGCGCTGGGTCCAGCGGGGCTTCCTATTGATATCCGTATTAAAGGAAACGATCTGCCGCAGCTCAAAGCCGCATCGCGCGAGCTTCAAATCTGGCTTGCTAGCTTTGAGGGCGTGTTTGATCTGACAGATGACCTGCGACCGGGGAAACCTGAAATTTTGGTGCATTTGAAATCAGGTGCTACTGTTTTGGGAATGAGTGCAGGAACTATTGCACAGCAGCTTCGTGCTGCATTTAATGGCAAGGAAGCGGCGCAGATTCAAAATGGCGCAGAAGCATATGACGTGAGCGTTCGTTTAGCAGATGCAGATAGGAACAGCCTTGGCGATTTGGAATACTTCCATGTAACCACGCCTTCTGGTGCACAGATTCCGCTAGGCACTGTGGCAGTATTGGAAAATGGCAGGGGCTATGCCCGTATCGCTCGTATTGATTCTGTTCGCACTGTAACAATACAGGGTGACATAGATACGGCTGTGGCGAACTCCAACGAAATTCTTGCAGAAACAAAGGCATCATTCTTCCCTGCTCTTATGCAGAAATATCCCGCAATTGAGTTCGCTCTGGAAGGGCAGGCAAAAGAAGGTGCCAAAACAGGCGAATCCATGCGTGACGCGTTGCTGTTTGGCATTTTCGGTATTTTTATTCTACTTAGTTTCCAGTTTCGCAGTTACATAGAACCACTTGTAGTCATTAGTACCATCCCGCTGGCATTTATCGGCGTGATATGGGGACATTTGCTTATGGGGCTGGAGCTCTCAATGGTCAGCATAATGGGCTTTGCATCCTTAGCAGGGGTAGTGGTGAATGATTCCATCTTATTGGTGGAGTTTGTGAAAATACGCCTGCGTGAAGGGGCATCTGCATCTCAGGCTGCCACATCTGCAAGTAGAAGTAGATTTAGAGCCGTGTTGCTTACATCGCTTACCACCATAGTGGGGCTGGTGCCGTTGCTCAGCGAGCGAAGCTTGCAAGCACAGGTGCTTATTCCACTGGCAACAAGCCTTGTATTCGGGCTTCTCGCGTCTACTTTGCTCGTTTTGTTCGTCGTACCGTCGCTGTATACGATACTCGATGATCTAGGACTTACCGCACGGCAAAACACTTCAGTAAACTAGCTGATATCATTAATTAGGTGGTCAAAAAGTCTGGTAAGTATCTTATGTTGAAAAATAGTAAGATGGTAAACAGTTGGCTTTCACCTTAGAATAAATACTCTTTTAACATATAATAAGAAAAGGTCTGTTCCAGAATAACTGGAACAGACCTTTTTTATTCAAGCAATACCTAATATTGCAAAGAGAGTCGCAATTAAACGCGTAAGATCGGCATGTTGCCATCAGCAATAAGAATGTCAGGCTATTTCATGCAAGGTATATGGGATAGCCTGATTTTTTGTGCTCTTGTTCTGGTTCTAAGGAGAACAAGGGCATGGTCATAAAGAAGATCAAGTTGCTGTAGACGAGATTGATATTTCTAAATGTAGAAAATTAAAAATAGGATGACGCGTGTTTTTAATTATAAGTGAAATTTTCACGAGAGATTGTCTACGGCAGCGGTTATGTAGTGTGGTTCTATGTCTCTAAAATATAGAGATAAAATATAAATATAAAGAACGTATTAATAAAGGTTTCTGCAATATTGACGATTCAATAAGTAGGGAGCAGGTATGTTCCATTTATTGAGAATAGCTGCGTAGAGTTTCAAAAAATTAGGGAGGACACTTCATATGTCAGGTATGGGCATTGCTGAACTTCAAAGGGGAATGGATGCACGGTACGCAAAGGATCGTGTACTGGCATCGCGCGGGGCTGGTTCGCCAGTTGCTTCTGCAAGTTCCAGTAGTAACTCTGCATCGACATCGGCTCCTGCGTATGTCGTAGAAATTTCGTCTGAAGCAAAAGAGCTGTCAAAGCAGGCATTGGAAAAAAGCCTTACAGAACAAGCGAGTAGAGGGATCGAACGCACTGTTGTGGATATCGATTCATCGTCTACGTCAGATGTTGCATCACTGGTTACCAAGCTGGGAAGTAAGCTTACTTTTAAGCATGGAATGGACAGGGCAAACAGCCCGTTTGTATTGATCGAGGTAACTGATTCAAATGGGAATCACTTTCATGCAAAAGTCGCTGAGAATACCATAATTAATGAAAATAAAGATGGCACACTATCGTTCCAGAAGTTTTCAGGACTTAGCGGAAATGAAGATGACATCATTATCGATTTTTCAGGTGATGTAGATTCTGGCGCGGGCGACGACTTTATTGTGTCCGTTGCGAATGAGGGCACACTGCGGCGAAAAGGCCGTGTGTCCATAGATGGTGGTGCTGGTAACGATATTATCTATTCGACCACTGATGCTGGGTTTGTTACCCTGAAGGGTGGCGCCGGTAATGACTATATTAATGTTAATGCTGGTAATGCATCTTTAGATGTAAATTCAGGCGCAGGTCATGATTTCGTAAAAATTGATGATGTTGGCGCCAGAGGTGTTGTTGATTCCGGTGCAGGTGATGACATTGTCTCTGTAACAACTGATAGTGGTGCTGCCTTAAAGATTCGTACCGGGGACGGGGATGATTCTGTTAATGTGGACAGAACAGAATCTTTCGATACGACTATAGGCTATACAGACATATCTACAGGTGCTGGCAAGGACCAGATTTATGTAAGCCGTGTCGGCTCAGAGTCGAATATTCCGATAGATGAAGTTGGCGGCACAATTGATACTGGTACTGGCGCGGATTCTGTTGTCGTAGGGAAGGCCTATAATCTCGAATTAAAGGGCAATGAGGACGGTGCAGATAATGTTACTATTGTGGAAGAATATGAGACTCCTCCAGAACTAAAAAAGAAAGGGTATGTGCAACCTGATTTCAAAGGTGAAATAGCAGAAAAAGGCGATCATCGAGCAGAATTTACTAAGGCTGTTCGAGAGGCTATGTTGCATAATGCAGATGAGAATACCACTAAGCTGGTTGCAGCCGGTAGCACTGTGAAAAAACAGCAAGAAGCAGCTGCAAAGGCTATCTATAAGGATGCTGCCACGGATGCCTAACGTCTTAACAAACTTTTTGATATCTTTTCCCGAAGGTTGATCAAACAAAAAAGCGTGAGCCATAAGCCCACGCTTTTTTGTTTAGTATCGAAACCCAGATAAGTCGAAGCCTGCGCAAGGCCTGATGACTGACTCGTTAATCGCAGTCAAGAGGACGTTCCTCTTGCGGGGATGCAAGGGGGAGAACCCTTGCCCGTCGGAGACCCGCCGGAGGCAATAGCTACATATCACTCTCCAACGTCTTGCTTTCGCAAAATCTTATCTACTTATTACCGAGAATCTGTGTACCAATGCCGCTGTTTGTAAACAACTCCAGCAGTACGGAGTTTTCTACACGACCATCGAGAATAGTAGCGCGTGAGACGCCATCATTGATGGCATCGAGGCAGCATTTCACTTTCGGGATCATGCCACCTTGCAGCGTTCCGTCCTCGAAAAGTTCGAGAGTTTCTTTTATGGTCAGCTCTTCGAGCAAGTTTTTGTCTGCATCAAGGATACCGGCAACGTCTGTAAGTAACAGAAGTCTTTTAGCGGGCAATGCGCCTGCTATTGCACCGGCTACGGAGTCTGCGTTGATGTTGTAGGTGTTACCTTCTGCATCTACGCCTACTGGTGCGATAACTGGTGTGTATCCTTCTGAGAGCAGACTGGTTAGCAGACCTGACTCTACACCTATTACTTCGCCGACTTTACCAAGATCGATGATCTCAGGTGGCTTGTCTACGCCACTTGCAACCATACGAAGCTTGCGGGCGCGAAGAAGTGTACCGTCTTTGCCGGAAAGCCCTACAGCTTTGCAGTCTGACATATTGAGCTTGTTAACAATCTCTTTGTTTACTTTGCCTACGAGCACCATTTCTACAACATCCATGGTTGCTTCGTCGGTTACTCGCTGTCCCTCGCGGAACTGGCAGGTAATATTAAGAGCATCAAGCATTTGACCAATCTGTGGGCCGCCGCCGTGTACGATTACCGGCTTTAAGCCTACGTACTTTAAAAGAGCAATGTTCTGAGCAAATGCACGACCAAGCTCTTCGTCTTTCATTGCGTGACCACCATATTTGATGACCACAATTTCACCATGGAACTTCTTAATATACGGAAGAGATTCAATGAGAATGCGTGATGTAAGCTGTGCTTTAGCGTAGTCTTTCATTTACGTAGTTCCTGCTGCGGGGGTTGCCCCGCAAGTCTATTAGAGGATGTAGCGACTTAAGTCTCTATCCTCGCGAACATCTTCTAAGTGCTTTTCTACAAATGCGCGGTCGATAACAATTTCTTCACCGGAACGATCTGGAGCTTCAAAAGAGATGTCGCTCAGAATCTTTTCCATAATAGTGTAGAGACGACGCGCGCCAATGTTTTCAGTTTCCTGGTTGGTCATTTCTGCAAAGGCTGCAATTTCTTCCAGCCCGTCGTCTGCGAAGGTAATAGTTACACCTTCTGTTGCAAGGAGTGCAGAGTATTGAATGGTAAGGGCGTTGTGAGGCTCTTTAAGAATACGTAAGAACTCGTCTTTGCCCAAAGCAGTCAATTCTGCACGGAGCGGGAAACGACCCTGTAATTCCGGAATAAGGTCAGACGGCTTGGAGTGATGGAAAGCACCCGCTGCGATAAACAGAATGTGATCTGTTTTGATCATGCCGTATTTAGTATTAACAACGCTGCCTTCAACGATTGGAAGCAAGTCTCGCTGAACACCTTCGCGTGAGATGTCTGAAGATTTGCCGCCTTGCTGGGAGCTGGCAACTTTGTCTATTTCGTCGATAAAGATAATACCGGACTCTTCAACACGTTCTTTTGCCAGTTCGGTGACTTTTTCTTCATCAACAAGGCGTGCTGCTTCTTCTTCAACCAGAAGCGGCAAGGCATCGCCAATTTTCATGCGCTTTTTCTTTTTCTTAGAAGGAAAAGCTTTGCTGAAAAGGTCGCTAAACTGGCTGCCCATGGTTTCCATGCCCGGAACTGCCATGACTTCGATGCCCTGTGGAGCGATTTCAAGCTCCATTTCTACTTCGCGGTCATCAAGTCTACCTTCACGGAACATTTTACGCATTTTCTCACGGGTGGAGTTTGCTTTGTCCGCGTCAGCTGCTGGCGTATCAAATGTTGTAACAGGTTCCTGCATCGGTTTTGGGGCAGAACCCGGAAGAAGCAAGTCGAGAAGACGTTCTTCTGCGTTGGTTTCTGCCTGTGCACGAACACGAGTTGTTTCTTCGTTACGTACAAGGGCAACGCTCAGTTCCATCAGGTCACGAACCATAGACTCAACGTCACGGCCAACGTACCCGACTTCTGTGAACTTAGTTGCCTCTACTTTTACAAACGGAGAAGCAGAAAGCTTGGCAAGACGGCGGGCAATTTCTGTTTTACCAACGCCGGTAGGACCCATCATAATAATATTTTTAGGTGCGATCTCGTCGCGTAATAACGGCTCGATCTGCTGGCGTCGCCAGCGGTTACGCATAGCAACTGCTACCATGCGTTTGGCACCATTCTGTCCAATAACGTATTTATCCAGTTCGGATACAATCTCACGTGGTGTAAGCACGTTATAATCTCCTGATAAGTATGTGTACAATAACGGGCTATATTAACAAGCTGCAGGTAGATTGCCAATCGCAAATTAGGTGCTGCCATATTTAGCTGTAGCAATCGATGCGATGGGCGGATAGCTAAACTTCAAAATAGAAAAGGGCACCTTCCGGTGCCCTTTTAGTCATCGGGGTTTATTTATCCAGAGTCATAGTCCTGAACATAACCTGCTGCTGTCGAACGATTTTGAGGAGCACAGCTCCGCGTTTTTCGCCTTGAGTCTTCAGGATGTTTTTGAACTCTTTGACTGAGTTGACCGGAGTCAGGTTTGCTTCGAGGATAACATCACCAGCGCGCAGTTCTGCGCGTGCAGCAATGCTTCCTTCAATAATATTAGTAATAAGTAGACCTTTGATCTCTTTAAGACCAAGTGCCTGTGCTGATTTCACGTCGAGCGGGCCGAGAGTAAGTCCAAGCCCTTTTATGTCACTGTCTTTGCCGCGTGGGCCTTTCTGTGAAGGCTTTTTCTGGTCTTTAGCTCCGCGTTCGCCAAGCTTTACCTTAACGGTAATATTCTTGTCTTTGCGGTACACGGTAAACTTAGCAGTGCTGCCCGGTTCGAGTGCGGATACAGCGCGAATAAGTTCTGCTGCGTCTGCAACGGCTTCACCGTTTACTTTTAAGATGATGTCACCTTCGAGGAGACCTGCCGCTGCGGCGGGCTCTCCCGGTACCACCTGCGCGATGAATGCGCCTTCTGCTTCTTTAAGTCCGAGAGCTTTCGCCATGTTCGGGTCTACGTTGGTAATGGAAACACCAAGCCAACCGCGACGGATTTTTTTGTCGGTTTTCAGTCTGGTGATGATGTCTTTAATAGTAGAACTAGGAATAGCAAAACCAATACCCTGACCACGTGCGATGATGGCGGTATTGATGGCGATTACTTCACCCTTGAGGTTAAGAAGAGGGCCACCGGAGTTACCGGGGTTGATGGATGCATCTGTCTGAAGGAAGTTGTCATACGGGTTGTTGCTGATGTTACGGCCAAGCGCGCTGACAATGCCGCTGGTGACAGTATGATCCAGCCCGAACGGGTTACCGATAGCGAGAACCCATTGGCCTACTTCAACTTCAGAGAACTCGGCGAGTTCAAGGGTAGGAAGCTCTCGTTTTGCTTTAATTTTTAAAAGAGCGAGGTCGGTTAACGGATCGGTACCGATAATTTTTGCGTCGTATGACTCGTAGTCTCCCTTTTCATCCAGAATGTTAACTTTGATTTCATCTGCACCCTCAACAACGTGGTTGTTGGTTGCGATGAAACCGTCTGAAGAAAGGATAAATCCGGAGCCGAGTGAACGTTCTGTTTCGGCGCGAGGGCGGCCACCACCGAAGTACCGCTCAAACTGTTTAAAAAAGTCATCGAACGGTGTGCTTGGGTTATCTTTAAAGAATTCCTGCATGCCCGGCTGGTTTTGCTGCGGGGCTGCAACTTTTTTTTGTGTGCTGATGTTAACAACAGCTGGGCCTGCTTTTTTTGCTAACTCGGTAAAGTTAGGTAAATCCGCCATGGCAGGGAGAGTTGTTAGCGTAACCGCTAATACAAAAATAGGGAGTAAAAGTAGCTTTTTACGAATTGTCATTATTCAAAATCTCCTAAGGGCTCAGGTGGGAACTCTATCCGTGCGGTATAATAAGATCATACGTCCATCTACATAATATTTATTTCATCATTGTAAACGAAAAAAAGTATAAGGGATGGTTATTTTTTACGGAGGAGAAAGTTGAATGCGGTAATTTTTGGACAAAAAAAAGGATCAGTTACCTGATCCTTTTCAATTAGCGTGTGCATCAACAGATTATTTTTTCTTGTTGAGCGCGTCCTGCAGTAAGGAACCCAAAGAACCGAAGTTGCTCTGTGGCTCTGCTTTTGCAGTTTGTGTTTTACGATGCGCTTTCCAGGAAGTGTCTTCAGAGGCTGCTACGCCTTTAGGAGCGAGAGTAACTTTACGCTCAGCAGTGCGGAGCTGAGAAATAGTTACTTCAACCTTGTCGCCTGCTTTGAGAGCATCAAGGTTTGCTGCTTTATCAGCTTTAGCCATCAAAGACTTCGGCATAAGACCGGTAACGCCCGGAGCAAGGTTGATAAACAGACCGAAATCAGAGGAAGACTCAATTGTGCCTTCAACTTCAGCGCCTGCTGGGAAGCGTTCTTCAACGTCTGCCCAAGGATCACCTTCAGCATCACGCATGCTGAGGGAGATGCGACGGGAACTTAAGTCGATGGACTTAATTTTAACAGAAACGGTGTCGCCAACGGAAACAACGTCTTCTGCTTTGTGGATACGTTTGGTGTAGGACATTTCAGAAATGTGTACCAAACCGTCAATGCCAGGAAGCACTTCAACAAATGCACCGAATGGTGTGATACGAACAACTTTACCGTTGCGTACTTCACCAGCAGTGATTTCAGACTCAACACGGTTCCAAGGGTTTTCCTGAACCTGTTTAGCTGAAAGAGAAATGCGGAGCTGACCTTTTTTGTCGGTTTCTACGCCAAGCAGTTTAACGCGCAGTTTATCACCAACGGATACAGCTTCGTCTGACTGGGCAATACGTGTCCAAGACAGTTCTGAAACGTGGATGAGACCTTCAACGCCAGCAGTAAGTTCTGCAAATGCGCCAAAGTTAGTAAGGCGAGTGATGGTTACATCAATAAGATCGCCTTCGTTAACGTCTTTGAGGAACTCATCACGAGCTGCCTGCTGTTCCTGCTCGAGCAGAGCACGACGGGAAACAACAATGTTGCGGCCGCGCTGTTCGAATTTGATGATAGCAAAGGAGAATGTTTGACCAACATACTCTTCTGCATTTTCAACAAAACGTGTATCAATCTGGCTAACTGGACAGAATACGCGACGTTTAGAAACTTCAACATCAAAGCCACCCTTACGGGTAGCAAGAACTTTACCTTCAACAGGAAGTTTTGCGTTGAATGCTTCTTCGAGCATAGCTGCACCAGCAGGGCCACTGATAGCTTTTGAGAGATGGATTGCGTCAGCTTTGACAGCAGTAACGTAGAGTTCTACGGTGTCGCCTTCAGCAACTGTGAGTTCACCTGCGTCATCGAGGAATTCAGAACGGTCGGCAATGCCGTCGATCTTCGCTCCAGCGTCGACAAAAAGGTTATCACCGGACATACCAATGATTGGGCCAGAAACTTTGTCGCCAACAGAAAGCGCCTTATCAGCGCCAGTGTAGGCTTCCAGCATTTCTTCAAAATTTTCCATGGTGCCGTTTGGACGGCTATCTTCGGAACCGGTCATCCAGTTCTCCTTGAGAGAGGGGGTTAGATGATTGATGCACATACGCTTTGGGCGCTATATCTTTCATTTGTCTTATATACAAGTGCGAAAACGTAAAGAGCGCCACCAAAAAATGGGCGCTGAAACTCCCGCACGTTGCTTTAACCTTGAAAACACTGACCTTCTGCGTATAAAATCGATTTTCGACAAGTCCGCAGATAATTTAATTTTTTTGTGTAACACTGTACAGTTTGGCAGTGTGAATTTACTAAGTTGATTCATTTTGTATCATCTGGCATGATATGCCTCTTATATCATACATTAGGAGTTTTACCATGGCAAAAGCTAAAGCACGTCATATCCTCGTTGATTCTGAGGATACTTGTAACGAACTTAAGGCACGCATTGTTGGCGGAGAAGATTTCGCTGCGATTGCAAAAGAGTACTCTAAGTGCCCATCTGGCCGCCGTGGCGGAGAACTCGGTGAATTCTTCCCGGGTCAAATGGTACCAGAATTTGATACTGTTTGTTTCCACGAAGAAGTAGGCGTTGTGCACGGCCCTGTTCAGACTCAGTTCGGCTACCACCTCGTGGAAGTTACTGAGCGTCAGGACTAGCAGCCTAGACTAAAAAAGTAAGTGATACTTGTGTATCGCACTGTGCAAGATACTCTTTTTGGGTATCTTGTGAATTTTTGCCCCGTTAGTTGTTGCAACAACTAGACGGGGCTTTTTGCTGGGCAAGTTTTAACAGGCGGGGGAATACTTGGTGTAAGGGAAGTTATCGCACTGCGTGAAGTCAAAACAAGAAAACTCCCTGTAGGGCATTTTACAGGGAATCTTCTTATTAAAGGTTGTAGAAAGAGAATGCTAGGAAGAGCTATCAGACATATAGACGATTTCTCCACCGACAATTGTCATCAGTACCTCTGTGTCAGCTATTTCAGCAGGTGGGACAGTGGTAATATCTTTTGAAAGCAGTGTCATATCTGCAAGCTTTCCGGCAGTGAGCGTACCACGATGTTTTTCTGACCGACTGCATAATGCCGCATGGCTTGTGTAAGCGGCAACAGCTCCATATTGAGTGGTGCATTGTTCCGCTCCGAGAACATGGCCGTCTCTTGTTTTTCGTGTAACTGCTGTCTGGATGGATTCTAAAACCTGTACTGGAAGAACTGGCGTATCAACGTGCATTGTAAATGGCAGTCCCATTGACTCAGCTTCACCTGCCGGATTCATACGTGCAGCTCTTTCCGGCCCTACAAAGAGCTCTTTATGACGGTCACCCCAGTTGTAGACGTGCATGCAAAAGAAGCTCGGGATGATGCCGCAGGTGCGCATGCGTTGCAGATGACCTGTGTGAGCCATTTGCGAGTGAATGAGCATATGGCGATTATCGTGTTGCGGTGAGGCGGCTTGCGTTTTTTCTATAGCCGAAATGATAGTTTCAATTGCCGCGTCACCGTTGCCATGAATGGATATATGATGACCCGCCGCATGATATTTTTGTACAAGAGCTTCAAACTCTTCTACCTGCATGACAAGCTCACCTTTCCAATCGTCGTGTCTCGCATAAGGGCTTAGCAAAGCAGCTGTTTCTGCTTGGATTGAGCCGTCAATAAAGAGCTTCACTCCACCGATAATGACTCGCGTGTCGCCCATTTCTGTTAGCGGAGCGGGCTGTATAGTGTCAAACGCATCAGGCATTGCAGAAAGAAAGACTCGTAAGGGCAGTCTGTTTTCTGCTTCAAGGGTTGCATAGCTGTCGTAAACAACATCGGGCATTCCCTCGATACCAAGTCCTGCATCGTGTACGCCGGTGATTCCTCTCTGGTTAAATTCCTTAACCGTTTCTTCGAGTAAACTTAGATACGTTTCGGGATCAGGTGTTTCTAGTTTTGAAACAATATTGAACCATACCGTCTCATCAAGTCGCCCTGTAGGATTGCCTTGGGAATCCTTATGAATGACTCCGCCTTCAGGGCATGGTGTATTTTTAGTAATCGAAAATTGCGCCATTGCACGTGTATCTAAAAAACCAAGGTGTGCTGATATGTGAATAACTACGACTGGTTTATCTGTGGTTACTCGGTTCAGATCTTCACATGTAATCTGGCGGTTGTCTGTAAGGAGAGTATCATCATAACTGTAGCCAACAATAATAGGGGCATCAGTATTTGCAGCATGGTCACTCAGGGTTTGAATGAGTTCATCAATTGTCATACAGGCACCTAGGTATGCATACTGTCTAAAGATAGCGTACATAGAAAGATGGTTATGAGTTTCGTTGAACCCCGGGAAAAGTGCTGCTCCTTCTAGGTCTATTGTTTTAGACTCCGACCCTGCAAGGTTAAGCATGGCAGCCGTACTACCTACTCCAAGAATTCTGCCTTTTTCTGTTACAAGCGCTTGTGCTTGGGGAAGAGCTGGGTCCATGGTGACAATTGTGCCATTTCGGTAAAGTGTTTTCATGGTTATCCCTACGCTTCTACTTTTGCGTCTGGCAGCAGTGCTGTTTTCTCTTTTCCGAAACTTAATCCACCCAGGAAGTGAATGCCGATAATGGCAGCCACACCGTAAAGAAGGTAGCAGCCCATAACCGTCAGGGCGGACATGCTAGGAATTATAGGGGCAAGCAGACAAAGCATAGGGAACGTTGCGACAACAATTGCTACGTTGAAGAAGGCCAGTTCCATTGAAACACTTGTTGAATAGTCCGGATCAACAATACGGAGTAAGAGAAGGCCGTTTGCGGTGGCTCCGCAGCAGCAACCGAACTGGGTAATCATACGTTCAGGGCCAAGGTGTTTCAGTTTGCGTCCGCATGTCCATATAAGGATAAAAGTGACGGTTGTGGCAGCAATGCAAACCAGAAGAATAGGCACGATATACGCGGTAAGGATTGAGAGTTTCACGCTCATGAAGCTGGCAACAAGCATGACATCAACGGACAGGCTTGTAATATGTTTCTGGACTCCACTGTCGAGGAGATGAACGCATCCGAGTTTGGTCATAATGAATCGGATAATTAGGCATACAACTAAGCCATGCAGAAAGAAGAAGCCCCAGCTGCACATGGTGCCGATTCCCGGAACATCTTTAAGGTTCGGAACAGCCCATGAAAGCCAATGATAGGTTATGAAATAGGCAACTCCAAGAATTGCAACATGTACTGCCAATGTGTCGATGTTAGAAGGGTGGGTTGTTTCATGGCCAATGGCATGTTTCTTTTTATCTGTGTAAATGCCGCGCAGAAATTCTTCAGTAATTTTTGCTTTTTTGTTTGTGTTAAAGTTTTTACCTACGACCCAGCGGGCAACAGGAACGCCCATAATAAATGCTACAATGAAACCTATGTTGGCATAGATGAGACCCAATACACGAGTGTCTGCAAGTCCGAAGTTGTTTTCCCACATGCCGCCGATGGCTAAACCCTGACCGGGGCCTTGTGTGAATCCGTGTGTGACCAGAAATCCGTATGCAGGATCAAGGAAATTTGGACTGAAGAGGTTGTAACCCCATATGGCTGCGGCACCGGCAGCGGCCTGTAGTGCAAAGCTGGCAGTCCAGATAAGTGTCATCCACATACTGCCGCGCAGGTATTCTTTACGTGAAGATTTAGAAGAAGTTGAGGTGGTCAGACAGAGCGACATAAAGCTGATGTTGAATGCGTGCATGGTAAAGGGGAGGAAGCTCTCAGAGGAGAGATCCCCCATACCTGAATTTACAAGGATAAAGCCTGCTATCCCGCCAAGAATTGCTGCCGGAACAAGATATTGCTGGAAAATTTTAATGTTTGCTCGAATGAAAATGCCCACAAGCAGCATTGCTCCGATGACACCAAGCGTCATAAATCCTTGATATGTTCCTAGCATGTGACCTCCTCAGGTTGCTAAAATAATCAGTGAGGAAACGGTATCTCGGGGTGTTAGGAATACCGTTTGCTTACCTTCTTTTTAACAGTCTGTTCGGAGAGTTGAATGAGGTGCATACCTTAGATGACAGAAGACATTACCTTATTTTAAGACGGGAATTCCCAGAGAGTCTCGGGAAATAGAAAAGCACCCCGAACGGGGTGCTTGGTGTTTTATGCTATGTTTTCCAAAGATGCGTCATCAGGAGGGGAAGTAGACTGAAGCAGTGGGTCAAAGGTCCATTGTGCTTCGATACGAGTCCCTTGATTCGGAGCTGTGCGAAGCGAATAAATACCCTCAGAAAGTTCAATTCGTTCTCGCATACTTACTAGCCCGAGACAGCTGCAATTGCGGGTGCGTCGTGTATCAATAAACTTATCCAGATCAAATCCTTTGCCATTGTCTTCAATACTGAGCTGCAGGGTATCGTCTTCGGATTTAAGAATGAGTGTTACTTCGCTTGCTTCACTGTGTTTAGCGATGTTGTTCAATGACTCTTGAACAACACGGTAAATAATAATGCCGAGCTGCTCGGGGATTAACTCTTCTGTTGTATGGATGCACTTGGTAACCGTTATGTGACGGAAAACTCGCTTGTATTCCTGACAGTACCAGTCCACGGCTTCCAGAACTCCAAAGTCGTCAAGGATGGATGGTCGAAGCTCCATTTGGATTTTCCCGATATGTCGGACAATTTTCTTTACGATATCAATCACAGTGTGAAGGATTTCTTTTTGAGCCGATTGGTTTTCGTGCAGATTCTGAACAACATTCTCTACTCCAAATTTAACTGTTCCCAGAGCAGGGCCAATATCATCATGAAGTTCTGCGGCCAGACGTCTACGTTCTTCTTCAAGTGCATCAAGAAGCTGTGTAGAAAGGTATTTTAATCGCGTTTCAGATTCGGAAATACGCTTCTCATTATTCTTACGATTCGTAATATCTTCTGCCATAACAGCTGCTCGAATTTTGTGACCAGCTTCATCACGGAGATGAATAATTCTTGAGAAGAGCCAACGGATACTATTGTCCGGCGATATCATGCGATATTCAAATGCATTGTTTTCAATATTATCTGTTCCCCATTGGGAGGTGAGCACTTCACGCACCATGTTCTTATCTTCTGGATGGATTTGATCCAAGAGGAGGGAAGGGCTTTGGATCAGGGAGTCGGTATCAGCTTCAAAAGCTGTACGAAATGCTCTGTTAACATAGCTGACAGTGTTTGTGTCCATCTCTACAATGCATAACATTTCTTTTAAATTTTCTGCGAGTAAACGGAAGCGGCTTTCACTTTCGCGTAACGCTGTTTCAGCTTCCAGCCTTTCAAGAATTTCCCGCTGCAATAACTCACTTCGCTGTTTAATTTCTTTTGTGCGTTTCAGAACACGTGCTTCAAGTTCATCGTGTGAGTTTTGTAATCGTTCTTCACGCTTTTTGATTTCATTAATAAAGAAATTAGTAGCCTGTCCCATTGCGGACAATTCATCATTTCCCGCAATGCAAATTATAGCATTACCGCCGTTAACATGGTTTACCATGGCATTTTTAAGCGAGAGCATACGCGCAATGACGGATCGTTTCAGATACAGAATAATGAAAAAAGAACAAAGCAGACAAATAATAGGGAGCATAATAGCTAAATAGTTTGCCGTAGCGAGCTGTGTTGCAAGTTTTTCTGCCTTGTTTTTTATGCGCAGGATGATGTGGGCGTTGACTGCGTTTGTTGAGGTAACAATACCGTTGGAAAGAAATTTGTTTCCAACCAAACGATCTTCCAATTTCTTTTTGAAGTGTACGTTTTGTTTAGACAAAGTAAAAACGCCGTCTTTTTCCTGCCCGAAGCGTCTTATTTCATTAAAGATGGGAGTAAGAAGACTTTTCAGTTTATCCGGAGCGGCGGCTAGCAATGTAGTTATTCTTTCATTGCTGTTCCTGTAATCGTCTTCAAGTCCGGCAATTTCCATCGGGCTGCTTGCTGTATTAGCTACAAGTAAGAGAATTATGGACTGATTAAGAGATTGGAGGAGTGTGCGCGTTAAGCCTGTTTGTGGAAGCTTTTGAATGGCGTTGAGCCTTTCACCAATGCGCCGGATGCGGCGTACGGATTGCGCCATCTGATTTGTATTACACATTTCAAGGTTGATGATGTCAGAAATTTTCGTGATGTTTTGGTGCAGGCTCAGGGATTTTGAAATAAGCTGATCCACTTCTGGGGGTGCTTCGCTTTCCTGTATCTTTGCTACTAACGTATTCCAACGCTCAGCAGCATCTTCAAAATCTTGCGTCAGGGATTCTCGAACAAACTCGTTTGGTGCAGCAAGGATATCTGGGGTAATAGCCTCCATATCCTGTGACTCACGAACGAGAAGAAACGTGTTCATGAGCGAAGGCATGTCTTGCATTGTAATGCTGTTTATTGAATCTGTGACGTTTCTAAACGTGAAGGCAATGACAGTTGCTGAAAGCACGATGCTGACAATAATAACCATGAGTCCTGCTGTGACTCGTGTGGAGATACTTATTTCTGAATGTGAGATCATTGCTGTTTCACCCAGTAGGTAGTGTCCATTGGAGAGAGCAGGCCCCAGCGGGAGTTGTTTATGCCACGTAGTCTACCGTCAATAATAGAGGTGTAAGGCATTGTACCCAGCCAGATAATGGGTTGGTCTTCACGTACTATTTGTTGGAATTGAGCATAAATTTCTTTTCGGCGTGCTGTGTCTGGTTCTTTTGCCGCAGCATCTAAGAGTTCATCCACTTTCGGATTGCTGTATCCTAATGTGTTCGACCAAAGCACATTTCGATGTGCGTTTGTAGAGTGGTAGGTGCGGTGGACTCCGATAACCGGATCTTCCCATGAAAATACAATATCAAAGGTCATATTAAATTTGCCGCTCGCAATCTGCTTTGACCAGACGAGAAAGTCGTAATTTTCTTCTATGATTAAGTCGATTCCGACCGTCCGGCTTAAACGGTGACGCAGGTACTTAAGTAAAGGGATTGCAAGTGCGCTTGCGTTTGGTGGGTATGTCACTTGAAGTGTCATACGTTTGCCTGTTGCGTTGCGTTTGAAGCCTGCTTCATCAAGGAGTTTGTTTGCTTGTTCTATATTAAGAAGATGTGGTTTCTCTGATGGAGCGTAGAAAGGGTTGTCCGCAGGAAGGGGGCCATCCATTGTTCGTGAATTTCCGCGAAAAATCTTATGGGTAATAAAGTTTTTATCAATTGTAAGTGCCAGTGCCTGCCGGACTCGGCTGTCGTTGAAAGGCGGACTTTGTAAGTTTAATCCCAGCCATGCCATTGCTCTGATTCCGTCCAACCCTTCTGTGGTCACCAATAAATGTTTTTGTTTTTTAAGCTGGTTATGATGTTCTTCCAAAGGAGAAAAGCCGGTCACATGAACTTCACCGTTTTCCATGGCCATCGGGATTTCATCCGGTCCTTGAAAAAGTTTGAAGTCGATGGTGTCTAAATAGGGGCGATTTGGAATGAAGAAATTTTTGAAGCGAGTAAGCAGGATGTGATTCTTAGGTTGATTGGCAGCAAGTTGAAATGGACCGGAGCCGACAACGTTCCAATTGGCTGGATGGGTTCGTATGTTTTGTCCGTCGCCATAGATGTGCTTAGGTAAGATAGGTGTGAGCACTGGCGTAAGAATTCGTAGCAATGCAGGATGGTAAGTCTTGAGCTTTAGAATAACTGTGTATGCATCAGGTGTTTCGATTTTTTGTAGCGCAGCGAGCATAGGGAAAAATGGATGGTATTTGCTGACCGTTTCTATGGAAAAGGCAACATCTGAAGAGGTGATCGGCGTGTCATCATGAAAGGTCGCATTCTTTCGTAGGTGGAGTGTGAGTGTGTGATTGTTGTTTGACCATTCCCAGCTTTTAGCGAGATATGGATAGATGATCCCGTCTTTGCCATATCGAACAAGTCCCGCAAACAGCTGTGTCCCGACGAGTCCTGTGAGTGTCCCGGAATGCACAGCAGGATTTAGATGAGCCGGAGTGCTGTTAAGGGCAACCACAAGTGTGCCGCCTTTCTGTGGGGATGCGTTTGACTGTTCCGAGGAGTAGGGGGGCGATGCATATGCCGTTTGCACGATAGAGCAGATTGAAAGAACGAAACAGGCCACGGAAGTAAGAAATAAGTACTGCACAAACTGTTTCATTAGTCCTCCACGAGCAGACCGTACTGGCGGGCATAGTGTGTCAGTTCCACAACGTTGTGCAGTTCCAACTTTCGCATGATGTTAGAGCGATGGTTGTCCACAGTCTTGGGAGAGATGGTAAGCAGGTTTGCAATATCTTTATTTGCATTGCCTTCTGCCACTAATTTCAGAATCTCTCGCTCTCTGTTGGTCAGTGTGTCAAATGACGAATGGTCTTCCGGCTCCTGAGAACGATAGACATCCAGAACAAGACTAGCGAGATCGGAGCTCACATATGATCTGCCACCAAGAATAGCTTGTATAGCGACGTAAAACTCATCCTGATCCGCCATTTTAAGCAAGTAACCGTCGGCGCCTGCTTTAAGAGCTGCCCGTAGGTGCTTCTCAGTGACATGCATGGAAACAACAAGGATTTTTGTATCCGGCGCGATTTGTTTAATTTGTCGTATAGCCTCAATGCCGCCTAATTTGGGCATGGAAAGGTCTATCAGTATTAGAGTGGGCTGGTTATCGCGTACGAGTTGAATGGCTTCTAACCCGTCTCCTGCCTCCCCGATGACTTCAAGGTCTGGCTTGGAAGAGATCAGTGAACATAGCCCTGCTCTAAAAAGTGCGTGGTCCTCGATAATAGCAATGCGATGTTTTGTCATAAAATTCACTCTGTATGGCAGTTGTGAGATGTGTTGTGAAAAACAGCTTTGTATTGAAGTGGTTATCGGTAGTTGTAATATAGTGAGAGAGCCGTTGCGGCGGCACGCGGTTGATTTAGTAACAACGAATCGTGTGTTTTTTAACCGACTGATAGGTTTCGTAAATGTTGTCTGGTTGTGCGAGGTATGTTCAAAAAAAAGATACGATTCTTTGATGTAGTTTCCTACATAGCTTTCTGTCGTAGGTAGCAAATAATTTATTGAATTCCAATGGAAGAGTGCTTTTTTAAAACTGTGTTATGTGAAATGACGCAGATATTTTTATGGCAATTTCTAATGACCATGGTCGCTCTGAAGTCGAAAAGTTTATACGGCAGGGTGCAGTAGTGGGTAAAACTTTGATAGTGTAATTATTTTACTATCTAACAGATCATTATACGATTAAAAAAAGTGAATTAGCAAAATATAGTGAATTTATTTTTGAGTAATCTTTTTCTATCTTTTTTTTTATAAAGCTGTTTTTTTTTAAAATGGTTAACACGAACAACTTTCTTTTTTTGAGTTCATTTTAACTGTTCTGAATAGATGAATCTGAAAAAATTCAAAAGATATGTTTGACAAGATCTGCAATAAATCCTTAATAAAAATCCACGGCATTTGAAATGTCGACATTTAACATCTGTACCAAAATAGCAACTGCTCGATGGGATTTGTAAGATGTCGGCAAAAAAATCAGTTTTTTAAAGAGTAAGTGCTTACGTATAAAGTTTTATTCTCAAACAATATGCCGATGACTTTGTGTGAACACTAGAAGCTTAGTTGTTTTTGTTCCGCTGGTATTCGTGAAAACACTACTACTGATAAAGTGTGTGTGATTTTGGCGAAGTGTACGGCTGTCGCAAGAATTGTTGAATGCTTTGGGTGTACCGCATAACGTCACTGAATTTTTTATCGATATTAGCGACCATAAAGAAGTTGATATCGTTGCTGGGTCCTTTCGGAAACCAGCTTTGACCCTTGATGATTTCGATTCAGCTTGCATTGTGGGAGCGGATATCGAAATCAAAGTTATTTTTTTACTAAAATTTAACTATCTTTTTTTTAAGAGAAAACATCATGAATCTCGCTAAATTTGCACGTCGTGGCTATGTTTCTTCCGCAACTCCACTCGAAGCTGCTCCTGCTTTTTCAAAAGCATTGGGCGGTAAAGTAAACGTATTTATCAAACGTGATGACCTCCTCCCAGGTACATCCGGTGGTAACAAAACACGTAAGCTTGATTTTAGCATGGCCGATGCTATCGAAAAAGGCGCTGACACTATCATTACTTGTGGTGCTGTTCAGTCTAACCATTGCCGTCTTACACTCGCTTGGGCTGTTAAAGAAGGCATGGATTGTCACCTTATTCTCGAAGAACGCGTAAAAGGCAGCTACAAACCAGAAGGTTCCGGTAACAACTTCCTCTTCAACATCCTTGGTGTTAAGAGCACAACCGTTGTTTCCGGTGGCTCTGACATGATGGGCGAAATGGAAAAACTTGCTGCAACTCTTACTGCAGAAGGCAAAAAGCCGTACATCATTCCTGGTGGCGCTTCTAACTCCATCGGCGCACTCGGCTACGTTTCTTGTGCTGAAGAAATGCTTCAGCAGTTCTTCGAAATGAAACTTAAAGTTGATCACGTTGTTGTTCCTTCCGGTAGCGCTGGTACCCACGCAGGTATGGCTATTGGTATGTACGCAAACAACTCCGGTATCCCAGTTTCCGGTATCAACGTAAGCCGTCCAAAAGATGTTCAGGAAGCACACGTTTACAAGCTTGTTGAAGAAACCGTAGCACTTATTGGCGACATCAAGTGTGACGTTCCTAGCTCCGTAATCGAATGTTTCGATTCTTATGTTGGACCAGGCTACTCCCTCCCTACTGATTCCATGATCGAAGCTGTTAAATTGCTTGCTCAGACTGAAGGTATCCTTCTTGATCCAGTTTACTCTGGTAAAGCAATGGCTGGCCTCATTGACCTCGTTCGTAAAGGTCATTTCCCAGAAGGTTCTAACGTAGTATTCCTGCACACTGGTGGCTCACCAGCTTTGTACGCGTACCTCGATACCTTCAAATAGAAAGTACCGTCTCTTTTAGCCGTGCGAAGCTTGTAGCTTTGCACGGCTTTTTTAATATCCAATTCACTATGAACACACTATCGCAACGCTGTATGATGGTGTTGCAAAGGCAGGATCTATGGAAGATTTGACAAAAAAGAAGCTTGATCTGTATGGCGGCGTGTGGGGTGGTCTTGTTCCATTAATGGTACTGATTGTAGGGCTTGTGTGGCTTTCTGTAGCAGAACGTGGCGGAACAAAACCTTTTTGGGCGTGTGCGTGGATGGCTCTTGTTGCGGGACTTTTCTTTGCAAAAAACAAACACGAATATTGTCAGGCAGCAATGCGTGGCATCGGTGATTCCACAGGCATCGTTATCATTACTGCTTGGTTGTTTGCTGGTGTGTTCGGCAAGCTGATGGTTGGTGGCGGTCTTGTAAAAGGTCTTCTTTGGCTTGGTATGACCACCGGCGCACAGGGCGGCCTGTTTACACTGGTAGTATTCATTGCAGCAATGCTTTTTGCACTTGGTACAGGCACAAGTACTGGTACCTGTATTGCGCTGACTCCCGTGCTTTATCCAGCAGGGTACTTCTTAGGTGCAGATCCGGCTCTTCTTGCCACTGCAATCCTTTCTGGTGCTGCCTTTGGTGACAACCTTGCACCTATTTCTGACACAACAATTGTATCCGCTTACACTCAGGGTGCGACTATGAGTGATGTTGTGCGGAGTCGATTCCCGCTCGCAATAGCTGCTGCTACAATTGCAGGTACTATCTTCTTGGTTTTTGGTGGTGGCGGAACCGTACAGTCCCTTCCACAGGTTCAGGCACAGATGAATCCTACCGGCGCGTTCATGCTCATCGCTCTTTTAGTAGTTGTGGTCTCTGCATTGAAAGGACGCCATATTATCGAATCTTTGATCTACGGTAACATTACAGCTGCGATCATCGGCGTTTCCATCGGCAACATGACGTTGGCAGATATTTTCCACGTTCCGGCTGAACGAGGTCTGTCTACAGGTATCATTCAGAATGGTATCAACAGTGTTGTCGGCGCAGCGTTCTTCGCAATTCTGATTCTTGCCGTAACTCAGATTCTTGTTGAAAGCGGCATCATGGAAAACATCTTAGTTTTCGCAGAAAAATTCATGATCGGCACTGTTCGACAGGCAGAGTTGTCAATTATCGGCGTAACCATTCTTGCTTCTATTCCAATTTCCGCAAACGCACCGGCAGAACTTCTTGTAGGTCCAAGTCTTGTGAAACCGATTGGTAAGCGATTTAAGCTGGCACCTGCTCGAAGAGCTAACTTGATGGACTGCGCTGTATGTACAGTCTTCTTCATTCTTCCTTGGCACATCGTAGTGGCAGGTTGGTACGCAGCGGTTATTTCCTCCTCAGAGGCTTTCGGCATTTCAGCACCTCCGATTACTGCTGCTCTTTGTAACCCATATTCTTGGGCTCTCTTTGCGGTACTTATGTTCTCTGCCATCACCGGCTGGAACAGAGCATATGAAGAAAACGAAGAGGGTGACGATACAGATATGGATAACGTTCAATCTGTTAGCGAAGCTGCGTAACAAGCTGCTATTTTAAACAGGATTCATAATAAGCCAGTGCTTCTATAGTGAACCTGTTAGTATGATCGTTTTATTAGGATTACATTGATGTGAGCAGAAGTGGTTCAACGTCCTATAAATATGCAAAATTCGTTGAAGTTTCTGTAAACAAATATTGTCTGTTTCTACCCTGATAAAAAGCTTTTATTGTTAACAAGTTAAGAGTGCCACTTCATTTTCTGAGTGACAAATCTTTGGCATGCATTAGAGCAAAACTACGAAAGTTCGCAAAATGTATTTGACAAGCTTTGTAAATTCTTTTTAAGACAAAACACGCCGTGTGAAATGTCGACATTTTACATGTCGCAATACGGCACTTAAAATAAACCAGTGAGACTGGAGACAACATGTCTACAAAAAATCCAATATTTACCGAGAAATTGCCTGCTGCTGTAGGTCCTTATTCTCAAGCAATTGAGTCTGACGGCTTTGTATTCGCATCCGGCATGCTGCCGATCGACCCTGCAACCGGTAACATGCGCGAAGGCACAATTACTGACAGAGCACATCAGGCTCTCACAAACATCAAAGCGTTAGCCGAAGCTGCTGGCTGCACTCTTGATGATATTGTGAAGACAACTGTATTTCTTACCGACGTTAACGACTCTAAAGACGTTAATGCCGTTTACGCACAGTTCTTTAACGAGCCTTTCCCAGCTCGTAGCGCGTTTCAGGTAGCTGCTCTTCCACTTGGAGCAGATATCGAAATTGAAGTTATTTTCCGTAAAAAAAACTAACTGTCTTTTAAAAGAGAAAAAATTATGAACCTCGCAAAATTTGCTCGTCGTGGCTATGTTTCTTCCGCAACTCCGCTCGAAGCTGTTCCTGCTTTTTCAAAAGCACTCGGCGGTAAAGTAAACGTATTTATCAAACGTGATGACCTCCTCCCAGGTACATCCGGTGGTAACAAAACACGTAAGCTTGACTTTAGCATGGCTGATGCTATCGAACAGGGCGCTGACACTATCATTACTTGTGGTGCTGTTCAGTCTAACCATTGCCGTCTTACCCTCGCTTGGGCTGTTAAAGAAGGCATGGATTGTCACCTTATTCTCGAAGAACGCGTAAAAGGCAGCTACAAACCAGAAGGTTCCGGTAACAACTTCCTCTTCAACATCCTTGGTGTTAAGAGCACAACCGTTGTTTCCGGTGGCTCTGATATGATGCGCGAAATGGAAAAACTCGCTGCAACTCTTACTGCAGAAGGTAAAAAGCCGTACATCATTCCTGGTGGCGCATCTAACTCCATCGGCGCACTCGGCTACGTTTCTTGTGCTGAAGAACTCCTTCAGCAGTTCTTCGAAATGAAACTTAAAGTTGATCACGTTGTTGTTCCTTCCGGTAGCGCTGGTACCCATGCAGGTATGGCTATTGGTATGTACGCAAACAACTCCGGTATCCCAGTTTCCGGTATCAACGTAAGCCGTCCAAAAGACGTTCAGGAAGCACACGTTTACAAGCTTGTTGAAGAAACCGTAGCACTTATTGGTGACATCAAGTGTGACGTGCCTAGCTCTGTAATCGAATGCTTTGATTCTTATGTTGGACCTGGCTACTCCCTCCCAACAGATTCTATGATCGAAGCTGTTAAATTGCTTGCACAGACAGAAGGTATCCTTCTTGACCCTGTATACTCCGGTAAAGCAATGGCTGGTCTCATCGACCTCGTTCGTAAAGGCCATTTCCCTGAAGGTTCAAACGTAGTATTCTTGCACACTGGTGGCTCACCAGCGCTGTACGCTTACCTCGATACCTTCAAATAGAAAGTATTGTCCCTACGCCGTGCGAAGCTCGTGGACTTTGCACGGCTTTTTGTAAGAAAATAACACCTAGTGAAGGAGAGAAGTATGAGAAATGTTAGAGTGATCATTCTTGCGCTTGTTGCTGTTCTTTTGATTGGCGCAACTTCAGCTTTAGCTGCACCGAAAGTTATTAAACTTGCACACCCGAACGTGCCTCAGCACCCAATGGGCATGGCTTTTGAAAAATTCAAAGACCTTGTTGAAGAACGTTCAAATGGTAAATACAAAGTTGATATTTACGATAGCTCAAAGTTTGGTAACTTTGACAGCGTAGTACAGGGCTTGCAGCTTAACATGCTGCAGATGGGTTCTGCTGCTACACCGAACCTTGCTCCGTTTTCTGATGAGTTCCTTATCTTTGACCTTCCGTTCCTGTTCCCTTCTTACGAAGCAGCAGACAAAATTACCGATGGTCCTATCGGTATGCACGCTACCAAAGCTCTTGAAGCTTCCG
Source organism: Halodesulfovibrio sp. MK-HDV (assembly GCF_009914765.1). Taxonomy (NCBI): domain Bacteria; kingdom Pseudomonadati; phylum Thermodesulfobacteriota; class Desulfovibrionia; order Desulfovibrionales; family Desulfovibrionaceae; genus Halodesulfovibrio; species Halodesulfovibrio sp. MK-HDV. Next base: position 175,001 of record NZ_WYDS01000006.1, read on the forward strand.
GTATCGTAGGTCTTGGTTACATTGAAATTGGTTTCCGTAACCTTTGGAACAACCAGAAGCCTGTAAGAACTCTTGAGGACGCTAAAAACCTCAAAATTCGTTCAACTCCATCTAAAGCACACATCGCAACTTTGCGTGCTCTTGGTATGAACCCAACTCCAGTATCTTGGGGTGAAGTTTACACAGCGCTTCAGCAGAAAACTGTTGATGGTATCGATATCGATCTCAACCTCGCTTGGCACAACAACTTCCCAGAAGTTAACAACAACGTAACTATTGTTAACAGCCTTTACAGCCCGCATCTCGTAATGATCTCTAAACGTTTCCTCGACAGCCTCAACGCTGCTGATAAAGAACTGATTCTCACCGCATTTGAAGAATCTAAACTTTACGAACGTAAGCTCATTCGTGATGGCGAAAAAGAAATTCTTTCTAAACTCGCTGCTAAAGGCGTTACAGTTGTAAAACTCACTCCTGAAGAACGCGCTCGTTGGGCTGCTGCTTCTGCAGGCGTATACAAAGAGTTTGAAGACCGTATCGGTAAAGAACTTATCGAAAAAGCAAAAGCAACTATAGCTGAATAACAGTACTTAGTTCTGTCGGCCGAGTTATTCGGCCGACAGGCTTAAGGAGAGTGCATGTCTTGTAATGGAAAATCGTATCTTGCTCGTTTTGAAGAAATCTTCTCAGCATCCTGCCTCGTTGTGATGACCTTGCTCATCGCAGTACAGGTTTTTTCACGATACGTTCTTGAATATTCTTTCGAATGGTCAGAAGAATTAGCCCGTTATTTATTTATCTGGGCTGTATATGTTGGCTGTAGTTATGCAACTAAAGAAGATAAGCACCTTGAAGTGACTATCTTCCGTACTGTTGCAGGCGGTCGCCTTGCAAAGCCTTTCACATTGATGGCGTATGTGTGCACAGCTGTTTTCTGTTTTGCATGCACATGGTGGGGCGCGGAAATGGTTCTATTTCTTATGACCACAGGTCAGAAAACCCCTGCATTGGAAATCAAAATGTACTGGGTTTTCCTTAGCCTTCCATTCGGCATGTTCCTTATGGGATTGCGCACCGTTGAAAGAATTATTGGCGTAGCAACTGGTAAAATCGATCCAGTTCCTTCAGCAGAAGTATAGAGGCCTATCTCATGGAATTTACAATCGTTATTATTTTTGCATCGCTTGCATTCTTTCTGTTACTTAGTGTGCCAATCGGCATTGCTATCGGGCTTTGCGTTGCGGTAGGTATCGTTTTTGGCGATATGCTACCACCAGCATTCCTTGTTCAAAAGATGATTACTTCTCTTGATGTTTTCCCCCTTATGGCTGTTCCATTCTTTATTATGGCAGGGGAGATTATGCAGAAGGGGAGTATGGCACAGCGGTTACTTAAAGTTTCCCACAGCTTTGTAGGGCACGTAACCGGCGGTATGGCTCATATCTCCGTTTTAACAAGCATGTTCTACGGCGCTCTTTCCGGTTCTTCCCCGGCAACCGTTGCTGCTGTTGGCGGCATCATGGTTCCTGCCATGGTAAAAGAAGGCTACAGCCGTAGTTTTGCAGCGGCAGTAAACACATCAGCAGGTTGTCTTGGTGTTATGATTCCACCTAGTGTGCCTCTCATCATTTACGGCACAACCGCTGGCGTATCTGTTGGTGACTTGTTTATTGCAGGCGTTATTCCTGGTATTTTTGTAGGCATATGTCTCATGGCTTGTAGCTACGTTATTGCTCGCCGTCATGGTTACGGTGGGGGCAAACGTGCTACCTTCATGGAACGCATCACTGCATTGCGTGAAGCTCTTGTTGCTCTTATGGTTCCGCTTATTGTACTTGGCGGTATCTACGGTGGTCTTACTACCCCGACAGAAGCAGGCGTTATCGCTGTTGTGTATGCCTTTATCGCAGAGGGCATTGTCCTTCGTACGCTTAGCTGGCAGAAAGTGTGGGAGATTTTCCGCGGCACTGCCATCACATCTGCATCTATCTTTATTGTAGTAGCAACCGCTACCGCATTGGGTCAGATTCTGTTATTCTACAATGTACCTGACATGCTTGTAGAAATTCTTGTTGGTATTTCTGACAACAAATATGTTCTGATTCCTATCATTCTGGTATTCCTCCTTGTTATGGGTACCTTTATGGACGCACTGGCAAACATTCTTATTCTTACTCCGCTTCTTTTGCCAGTTATGAAGCACCTCGGTATGGATCCAATCCACTTTGGTATCGTTATGATTGTAGCAGCTTCAATGGGCTTCCTTACTCCACCGGTTGGTGTAAACCTCTTTGTTGGCTGTAGTATTAGTAATTTGAGCATCGAACGACTCAGCGTAGCTGTTCTTCCGTTCTTGTTCACTATGTGTATTGCACTCTTAGCAATCACATTTATTCCGGCTCTGTCTCTGGGACTTCTCTAGTAGACGCCGAACTGCATATGTACGGGGAGGATACTGTCCTCCCCGTTAAAAGAGGACTATGCAAGAATATTCAATATCCACATGCTCCGAAGCCACAGGTTGCTTTGGAATTATGGGACACGCAGGCGCGGGTCACGTCCACAGCCATTCCGGTTTTATTCAGGACGATACCGCAGGTTTTGCTGTTACTGTAACTCTTATGGCGCAAGCCTATCCGGTTAATACAACTGTTAAGACTGTTACAGTAGAAGGCGACTGGTTTACCGTAACCACAGAAGACGGCGGCGCAGGCAAAGCACATGCTCGCAGGGGAATTACTCCCTACGAGGCAGAGCTTGCTCTCCGTACAGTGGGGGCGGATGCCATATTCAACCAGCAGATAGTGCTGGAAGCCTTTGGTCGAATCTACGGGCAGGGCGTAAGCGAAGTGCCGGTAGCACTCCAGACGGCGTTGTGCCATGCGGTCATGAATACCTTTCTTGCAAAATATCCAGAAAATTTTGTGTACGAAGATGAAAGCCTCGCAGGAACCTGCGGTGGCTGTCTTGGTACAGTTCTTACCATCGACGGGCATCCTGTTTCTGTTATGGCAACGCTGAATGCCGCAACAGGTGGAACAGGCCCCATTGAAGATGCTGAAGGGAACCTTGCATACGGTGGCAAAGGTGTTGCAATGCAGCGCCTTGGGCTAGACAAGCTGCCAACCATTGTTCTTGAAAGCAAAGCCTACGTACCTGCCGCATGCAGTGAACTGAGTGCGGATGTATTGTGGGTTCGGTATAATGAAGAGGCTGACAACCCTGTTGTGGGTAAAGCCTTATGTTGCGGGGCACATGATGCGAGTGTGGTAACTATGTGCTCCAACACCGCGTATCCACGTGGTGGAAAAGAATTGGAAACGATGACTCATCAACTAGGTGAGCGCATCGCAGAGCTAGGAGTTGCGCTTTCTGCTGCGCAGTCTTCTGTCGAGAAGGTTTCCCTTATTGGCGAGCTAGCCGTGCTTGTCAGCCAGGACGCTGGCGGGGTTACTTTTATGAGTTCAGCTCTGAATACGCTTGTCGGTGGTGGAGGGTTGCAGCCCGGCATGGCTGCAGTTCTCTCCATGGCTGTTTCAGGCGTAAACATTAGACGATGGCACATCCCGGCAGTATCCCCGATGGATGTAAGGCAATATCTGCGGGTAGTTACCGCAGCAACCCCCCATTTGGTCGCCAACATTGATGAAGCAACGCAGCTAGTGCGGGCGCGGCAGATTTTAATGCCGCCGGACACATTTTAAAAAATGATGTTTTGCGATACAGTTAACGCCTCTTTGTCACATGGGCAGCTTTTGTCCGTTTGCACAATGCGCCAATAGAAGGGTTAACTGATCATCAATAAAGATATTTGCCTATGTATTGTATCTTTATTATAAGTACCAAGTCCTTATAATGGGCAAAACCATTTGCATGTTCGTGTCGAAGGTCAGAGAGAAGCGTTGTGGGTTTAAGGCGTTTTCGACACAGAGCATAAAATCTCTTAATCAGAGCTTGGTAGAAGGAAAAACATGTCCGCCGTAAAAACTTATAGCGAACAAATAATAGTTCATATTAAAGATGCCATTCTTACCGGGAAATTGCACCCGGGAGATAAGGTTAATGAAGTTGTAGTGGCGACTGAGCTCTCCATTAGCAGGGCACCTGTGCGCGAAGCGTTACAGATGCTTGTTAAAGAAGGGCTTATTACCTCCATTCCCCAGCGTGGTAAGTTTATCACAGCTCTTACTTCTAAGCAGATCCGAGACAGCTATTTTACTGGCGGTGTTTTGGAAGGTGCTGCTGTATCCTCAACCATTTCAAAGTTTACAGAAAACGATTTCGCGCAGTTGCAGCAAGTTGTTGAAGACATGAAAAAAGTTGCCGAGCGTGGAGAGAATGGAACCTCCATGGCTGAACTTGATGACCGTTTTCACGATATTCTGTTCTCCAAAAATACCAATGAGCTTATTGGTGAATTGGCACGCCGTTCTTGTCAGGGCATTTCTAAATTTCTCCTCTTCCGTTACTGGAAAGAACTGTTCACCTTAGATGCCGTATATGAACGCCATAAGACCTTATTAGAGGTACTGCGAACTAAAGACGTTGTTGCCATAGAAAATAATCTCCGAGAACACTACATAGAGTCCGGACGACGCATGGAGCGTTACGGCGTAGATGTTTTGGAGGATGATGAGGCGTAAATCGCCCATACTACTTTCATATTTAGTCACATCTACACAGTATTGTTTGAAAAAATAGACACAGTTGTTTGTGTCGATTAATTTCAGTGTCCACCCGTATGTTCATTACGTGTGATGTGACGTATCAAGCCCCTCTTTTGAGGGGCTTGTTTATTTTGTAATGGTCTTGTTTATTTTACGTTTATTATGTCGTATAGCTTGCTAGAATCATATCTACAAAATGGCAGGTGCGATACAAACTTAAGGAGCGATTAGTAATTGATGAACGCGCATAGGCGCAGGAGGTCTGTCAATGTCCAATCTAAAATCATGGAGAAACCAGCAACTGCAGCAGCTGAAACTCGATAGCGATCGAATGTTTAATCAGATTTGTTCTGAGTTCGGATTACCTTCTGTATGCCAGCCGCTGATGGATACAGAATTACGACTGGTTGAAACTGATGAAGGGTACCGCATCGAGGCAGAGCTTCCCGGTGTGACTGAGGACAATTTAGAGTTAAGTATTGATGGTGCATATATAACTTTACGATGTGCTTTTTCTGAAAAGTCTGAGGGTGCAGAGTCTGTAGGCTCTTTTGAAACTCAGATGCGTTTACCCTGCAAAATCAGATTAGAAGATGTGGAAGCCCGTTTGGAAGATGGTCATTTAACCGTCTCACTGCCGAGCTGTAATATCCCCGAGAGACGTACAATCCCAATCACCCGCGGCGACAAAAATGAATAGGAGGCTCACATGGCAGAGATTGTAGAACGCAATTTGGTTCCTATTGATAAGCTGCGGTGGAAAGTTGATCCGGCAACGCTCCCGTTTTCTAAAACCACAGACTTGGAAGAACTCACAGACATTATTGGCCAGCACCGCGGCGTGGAAGCATTCCGCTTTGGTATGGGCATTGATGCGAAAGGGTACAATATTTTTGTAACCGGCGCGGCGGATGTAGGAACATTAGGTATGGCGCGGCAGTTGCTGGAAAAATCAGCACGTAAGCAATGTACGCCTAATGACCTATGTTACGTGAATAATTTTAAAATTCCGGAAGAGCCTATCCTGCTCACGTTTGAAGCGGGGAAAGGGCAGACTTTTAAAAAAGATATTGAAGCCTTTTTAGAAGATATTAAGCGTGAAATTCCTCAGCTTTTTGAAAGTCAGGAATACATAAACAGTAAGAACGCTTTATTAGAAGAACACGACAAAAAAACTCGTGATTTCTTTAAGGGGTTGGAAGAGCGCGTTAAAGAAGCTGGTTTTGTGCTTGTAAACATGCAGATGGGACAAGTGCAGCGTCCGGATATTGTTCCTGTAGTCGATGGCGAACCTACACACTTGCTCAAGTTGGAAGAGCTTGTAAATAAAGGTCGTTTCCCTAAGGAAGAGTATGAAGCGCTTCAGAATAAGTACAAAGAACTGAAAGATGAAATTGATACCATTTTTATGGATGTGCGTCGCTTACAGAAAGATGTGAAGACAAAGAGCGAAGAAGTTGATCGCTTGATGTTTATGAATACTGCCAAGGATCTTGCTGTGGGGCTGGTTGCTGCGTGGAAAGATCACGAAAAAGCAACTAAGCATATAACAGATATGCTGGAAAATATGTCTGAGCAGCTCGATATCATTAAAATGATTGGTCAGCCGCAGATGGGGCCAATGCCCGGTATGCAGCTTCCTACCATTAATGCAGAGGCAGTTCTGCATCCGTACGGCGTAAATCTGCTGGTTGATAATGCAGAAAGTGACGGTCCGCCGGTTATTGTTGAATCCTTCCCTAACTACCGTAACCTGTTTGGTTCCATCGAACGTGCAATGGACCGATCGGGTCTGTGGCGTACTGACTTCCAAAAAATTACCGCTGGTTCTTTCATTAAAGCCAATGGCGGGTTCCTTGTTATCAACCTGCTTGATGCTATCGCAGAGCCGGGTGTCTGGCAGACTCTTAAGCGAGCCCTGAAGACTTCCGAACTGGAAATCCAGACTTTTGATCCGTACTCATTTATGGCCTCAACCGGTATTAAGCCGGAATCCATATCAATGGACGTAAAGGTCGTTGTTCTTGCAACTACACAGCTGTACCACATGCTTAAACATTATGATCCGGAAGTGGAGATGATCTTTAAGGTACGGGCAGATTTTGATTCAAGTATGGACAACACGAGTGATGGCGTTACTGAAGTGTGTCGCCTTGTCGCCACCTATGCAGAAAAACGTAAGTTGAAAGCATTCAGCAATAGCGCTGTAGCGGCATTGTTGGAACACAGCGTTCGCAAAAGCGGCAGACAGGAAAAATTGAGTACCTCTTTCCCAGCCCTTGGTGATGTTATGGCAGAGGCTAACTATTTTGCAGAAAGTGCTTCGTCCGATATCGTTGATGTAAAGCACGTTCAGGAAGCTTTGGATGCCCGCATCTACCGTTACGGTCTTGTGGAAGAGAAAATTCAAGAAATGATCGACCGTGGCAGCATATTTATCGATACAGAAGGCGGAGTCGTCGGGCAGATTAACGGCCTTGCGGTGTATTCTACGGGCGATATTATGTTTGGCAAGCCATCGCGTATTACGTGTACTACCTCTATGGGTAAAGAAGGCATTATCAACATTGAACGCGATGCAAAGATGTCCGGCCCTACCCATAACAAAGGTATGCTTATTCTAAGCGGCTATCTGCGTAAGAACTTTGCGCAGAGTAAACCGCTCACACTTGCAGCTTCCATTGCTTTTGAACAGTCTTACGGCGGTGTGGACGGTGACTCCGCATCTACAACAGAACTGTATGCGCTCTTATCTAGTTTGTCTCAGGTGCCTATTAAACAGTCTATAGCTGTTACAGGCTCTGTAAACCAGAATGGTGAAGTGCAGCCAATAGGCGGCGCGAATGAAAAGATTGAAGGCTTCTATACTGTTTGTAAGGCAAAAGGACTCACTGGTGATCAGGGTGTTATGATTCCTGAATCTAACGTAAAAGACCTGATGCTGAAACAGGAAGTGGTTGACGCCGTGACCGAGGGTAAGTTCTCCATTTGGGCAGTTAAAGATGTTAATCAGGGTATTGAAATCCTGACAGGAATGCCGGCAGGTGAGCGTGATGCTGACGGCGTATATCCTAAGAATTCAGTATACGGCCTTGTGGATGAACGACTTATATCCCTTGCTGAAGGACTTCGTGACTTTGGTAAAGGCAATAAGGATAGTGAAAACAACGACGATTAGTTTCGCTCCTGAAATAGGGGCTGTTTCAACATGCATAGTTGTATGACTGGCTCTCTTTGTGACTGATGGTGCTGTTAGTGAAGAGTAACAAATCTTGTCGTAGAGCTATGGATTGCGAAACAGCCCTAGAAAAAAGGTGTCATGTGAAATTGAACATGACACCTTTTTTCTTGTGCCATTTTTTTGCACATTCCATCGTTCTAATGCTGTGAATACGGAGTTTTTTGAAATTGCTTGCTGAAAAAATAATACTGGTTGAATAGGCAATGCATTTTTTTGTTTTGCAAAGAGCCTGTCAGTTGTGCAAGTAGAGAAAAGATAGATCATATTTTAAGCGTTACTTACTAACCGGATGAATTCGGGCAAATCAAACGGAGCGAGTGAGTCATGGGCAACGATGGCAAGGTTGTTGAAGCGATTGATCGTGTAGAAATTGTATTAACTAAAGCATGCGGGGAACGGATAGAGGTTAATGTAGACCAAGATGGTTTGCTTTACATTGACGTTGAATCTGACAAGCGATGCACATTAAACTATGCAGAAGCGTGGAAAGAGATTCCTAGAGATCAGAAAGAGTGTCTTAAAAAGATGCTTGAAGGGTTAGTTCAGAATCTCGATAAGCTCGTAGAACAATAGAAAGGGCACTGTTGTGCATTGTCTGAGCGTCCTATTTCTACCTGTGTGGTAGAGTATCAGGGTGTCAGACATCGGCGAAAGGCTTGGTTGTATGATGCTTAGCCTCTCCACTTCTATTTATACATCTATGCATTCCATGAGCTTTTGGGTGTCGATATACGGCACAAAATTGTCTTATCTGCATACAGATTTCGGGTTTAAAAAAAGAGCCGTCTAAGTAATTAGACGGCTCTTTTTTTATGGATTGTTACTGATCGGGTATTTTTATGAGCTTATCTCGATGGGGTGAAGAGTCATCCCATACACATCCGTACATATGATTTCCCAGTTCCCTATCCTGATATTCTGCGTTCTTTAGATCATTGAATGGGCGCAGAGTGCAGGTCGGACAAAACGAATCAGGATATGGGCATGAAACACAGAGCGGAAGGTAGTTGCTACACCTCTTTCGTGACTTTGTTGTAATACCGATTGTGCAAGTGCCTCTATGATATACACAACAGTTACAATCGTTGTTGTTTGAACGTGCCATTATTCCTCCGAGAACAAATTGCCACTTATTAAAGTAGCAGGTGTATACGAATTCTCAAGGTGAAAAATAAGAATATATATTTGCTCAAAAGGCTCACAGTCTAATTGAATAGGAACGTTGGAAAAATTTATTGTTGATTAAAATAGTCTGAAAAATTCATTAGTTGTTAGAAACCCTCCGGTAGGGTATAGGGAGTAATGAAGTTACTTAGCCGACTGATATTGTCGGAATTAGTAATGCGTATATATTTTTTTTTATAGGGTATTATCATAAGGAGTTTGCTATGCGACTATTAACCAATAGCAGATATGGCACGAGATTATTGCTCGATATTGCCACCCATAGTCAGGAAAAACCGGTTCTCATGAAGGAATCATCTGCCCGTCTTGGTATTTCTCAGAAGTACTTAGAAAAAATTGCCAGACAATTACGTGCTGGCGGGTATTTGAAAACTCGACGTGGTCCCAGTGGTGGGCACAGGATGGCGGTTGATCCGGCGACTATTACTGTTGGTGAAGTTGTTAGATTGTTAGAAGGGGGAACCGACATAGTAGGTTGTGGACAGGATGCGGCAACATGTTGCGATGCGCCGGGCTGTCTTACAAGGCTGCTATGGAAAGAAGCGAGCGGTGCCATGTATTCTCATCTGGACAAATTTACCTTTGCTGAGCTTGTAAGCTATTCAGAAAAAGGCGTTAAATTTGGTGACTACTGTGTGCGTACTGTACAAAATGCAGCTACTGCTCCAATGGACGAAGAGCAAAAACGGCTCAATTTACTACGTGAATACTCACTGACTGGCCTTGAGGATTCTTTCTAACTCGTAGGGCTAAATCCTACAGTGCACTTTCTTTCTAAGTTTAGATTTTTAAAAAATTTGAATGGTTAGAAAGAAGGGGGGCTTGTGTAGCGCTCGAAGAGGAGCTGCTGCTTAGTGTGCATTGTATAAATTGCCTATGCAAAGTGTATCGTTAACAAACTGATCTTTGTAATGTTCCTGTAGTATATTTCATTTTGTGTGTACCGCCTTACAGGGGGTTGAGCATGTATTTCTGGCTTTCCCGTTTTCGCAATTCGTTGGCTGTTAGAGTCCTTCTGCTTACCGCGGTAGTACTTATTCTTTGTCTTGGACTGCATTCATGGGGAACCATGCATTTTCTTAATAAGGATAACGCTTCAAAGCTTTCTATTGAAGCAGACAGACTTAGTAAGACTATATTGCTTTCCGCCCGTTATGCCATGATGGCAAATTCACGTAGTGAGATAGATCAGATTGTTTCTGATATCGCTAAACATCCGGATATCACCTCTGTTAGGATTTATGACAAACAAGGTGTTATCCGGTTTTCTAATGTTCAGAAGGAGGTAGGAACGCAAGTTGCTATGGATACTCCTGCCTGTTCAGCCTGTCATGTCACTGTTCCGCCTAAGTCTGCGCTTACGCTCGAAGAACGTACCAGAACTTTTGTTGTGAACGATACTGAGCTGCTTGGAACCATTACCCCGATTATGAATGAACCAAGCTGTTCGGTTGCTCCGTGTCATGCGCACAGTACCGATCATACAGTTCTGGGTGAGCTGGAACTTATTCTACAAACAGGGCAGGCTGCTGTTGGGCTTGCCGCTGTGCAGAAAAAACTTCTCGGTCTTACCGGACTTATCTATATCCTGTCTGTATCTCTACTTGTCTTTGGGCTGCGGCGGTATATCACGACTCCAATCAAGCAGATTATTAATTCTACGAAACGCATAAGCGAAGGTAAGCCTTCAGGGCTGGAAGAACTGCCGCGTACGGATGAGCTTGGATATCTTGTTGACGCCGTTGTTGCTATGGAGCAGGCGGTCGCGAAAAAGCAAGTAGAGCTGGATAAAAAGCGTCAGGAGTACCAGTATCTGTTTGAACAGGTTCCGTGCAGTATTACTGTTCAGGACAAAGACATGCGTATTCTGAAGTATAATAAAGAGTTTGCGGAGCGTTTCAGCCCACAGCCTGGTGCATTTTGTTATGAGGCGTACAAGGGGCTGTCAGAGAAATGCCCGAATTGTCCGTTGGATAAAACATTCGAGACGGGGCTTCCGTATTGCTCAGAAGAAAGTCGCACTAATCCAGACGGAAGCAAAGCACATTGGCTTGTGCATGTTACCCCTGTGTTTGGTGAAAATGGTGAAGTTGTCGCAGCCATGGAAATGGGAATAGATATTTCTGCCCGTAAGCGTGTAGAAGAACGCCTTCTTACTTCCGAGGCAAAATACCACGCAATTTTTAACCATATTCCTAACGCGGTTTTTGTTCTGGATGTGGAAGAGTACGTTATTCTTGATTGCAACGACATGGCAGAGCACAGCTACGGTTTTGAACCGGGTGAAATGCATAATACGTCGTTTATTCACCTGTTCCCGACAGAAGAGCAGGATAAAGCCAGATCATATATTAAAGCATTCACTGCTTTGAATCGTGTACGTCAGAAACGCAAAGATTCTAGCGCATTCTATGTCGATTTTAGACTTTCTCCAGCTGTGTACAATGATCGCAATGTGCTTCTTGTTTCCGCTACAGACGTAACAGATCGTCTTGAAACAGAGCAGAAACTCATTCAGGCCGGTAAAATGGCAACGCTGGGTGAAATGGCAACCGGAGTGGCGCACGAACTTAATCAGCCCTTAACCGTTATTAAGGCGGCGAGTGGGTTTATTATGCGTAAGATCAAACGATCACAGCCAATTGATCCGGATATTTTGAGCACAATGGCGGAAGAGATAGACTCGCATGTAGATAGAGCTAGTCAGATCATCGATCACATGCGTGCATTCGGTAGACAATCTGATCATGCGCTCGAGCGAGTCAATGTGAATACTGTCATTGAAAGTTCAGTGAATATGTTCATATCGCAGCTAACGCTTCGCGGTATTACTGTTACTCTAAACTTCAAAGAGAATTTACCGGAGATTCTGGGGGTCGCGAATCGTCTTGAGCAAGTTTTTATTAACTTATTGCTTAATGCCCGCGATGCTATTGAAGAAGCTGAAGCTGAGGGTAAAACCGAAGAGAAAAATATTACTCTTCGAACATATTCAACCCCAAGAGCAGTCGTTGCGGTGGTGGAAGATTCAGGTGCTGGTGTACCCGCGGGATTGAGCGACAAAATTTTCGAGCCGTTCTTTACTACCAAAAAAGTTGGCAAAGGAACTGGGCTTGGTTTGTCCATCACTTATGGTCTGATAAAAGATTTCGGTGGCACTATCCGTGTCAGAAACAAAAAAGAGGGCAACGGCGCGCAGTTTACACTTACATTCCCTCGTAGCAGCAGTCGACGTGTGTAGTCTGTAGGTCGCTGTTATTGATTGTAATATAGAGTGCTTATAGTTTTTAGTATGAAATAGGTTCGTTAAAGGAACTAGCTTGCTCGCTGGTATGCACATTCTTTAATTGACCGTTATGTTTTGTCTTAAAAATACGGCTGGACACAGTCGAAGTTACTATTCAAAAAATTACTACTCGCACAATCGCGGTCAAGGGGGCGTCCCCCTTGCGGGTGCAGGGCAGAGCCCTTGCCTCTCAGAGAGCCGCCGGAGGCAAATACAGATGAACATCGCATCTAGATCATCAGTACTGTTGGTAGACGACGAAAAGGGCATCACAGTTGTCCTTGGCGCGTATATTACAGACTTAGGGTACGTGGTCGACACAGCTCTTAGCGGCGAAGAGGCCATTGAGAAGCTTCAGAAGAAGTCTTACGAAGTGGTCGTTTCGGACGTGCGTATGCCCGGTATGGACGGTGTTGCGTTACTGAAAGAAATTAAAAAACAGTGGCCGGAGACTGCGGTGATTATCACCACAGGCCATGCAGATGTTTCCATTGCCGTAGACTGTTTGCGCCTTGGCGCGACTGATTTCATCACTAAGCCGGTGAATGTAGAAGTTTTGGAGTTTGCGTTGCGGCGGTCTGTGGAGCGCGTTGTTATGCGCAGACAGCTTGTTGACCACACCATGCATTTAGAGTCTCTAGTTGAACAAAGAACTCGCGAGCTGGTGCGTGCTGAACGTTTTGCCGTAATGGGCGAAACTGTTGCGGGGCTGGCTCATGCGATTAAGAATATTGCAGGCGGGCTTGAGGGCGCGTTGTTTGTGTTGGAGAAGGGGCTTGAGCTTGATCGTAAGGACTACTTAGAACAGGGCTGGGGCATGGTTAAGCGTGACGTTACACGGGTTCGGGATTTGACAATGAACTTGTTACAACTCTCGCGTCCATTGTCGTTGCGTCCTAAGACTATCGACCCCGGCGCACCGATGTGTGAGATTGCAGAATTGCTCACAGCAAGGATGCACGAAGCAGGTGGTAAGATTATCCATGCCTGTATGCCTCAGACTTCCGCTCTACTGGACGAACAGGCTGTGCATACATGTTTGATGAACCTTGCGACAAACGCGGTTGAGGCGGTCGAAGAAGCGATTCAATCGGGTCGTCGAGAATTTGGTGACGGAAAGGTCATGCTTCATACTGAATGCGACGCCCTGCATGTTCGTTACCTTGTAGAAGATAACGGGCGTGGTCTTTCATCAGAACTATTTGAGCAGCTTGAAGAAGGACTTGTCACCACTAAAGATCGAGGTTCAGGCTTTGGTCTTATGGCAACCCGTAAAGCAGTACGCGAAATGGGCGGTGAACTTATTCTGGAACACGGCATTGAGGGCGGCGTACGCGCTGTTATCCTTTTACCGTATGTAGCTGGAGAATAGCTGTACCCTTTCAGATTGCTGACAAACCGGCACATTGATGCGCACCCCTAGGGCACTTGTCCCCGTGGGGCCCGAAGACTCGCTAACGGTTGACTGGCTTTATTTCAAAAAAGTCAGACGTTCACATGGTCTAACTATGCTTTGCCCCTGACTTTTTCTTACGCCTTGCACTGCACAGATTTATCTCTATTTGTTTAAAAAAAATTTTGTCAGTAACCTCAAAGAGTGGAGAAGTATCTCCACTCTTTTTTTATTCTAAATATACCCAACGGAATTTACTCTACATCTATGGACGGAACGCCGCAGGCAGAAAATAATTCATATATTGGCGTATAGAATTCAGGCAGGCGTGTTTGATCTTGTTGGTCACCGTGAGGAATGCATATGACCATTCCTTGCCGTGCTCTTGTGAGTAGTACACGGTAGGCATTGAGAAGGTACCTGCGGCGAACAGCGTCATTAATATTCTGCCATTTGGTGCCCCGGAACGTTTTAAACTCCCATTCCTCGTGAGCGATTCGCAGGCTGGGGTCCCACACAACGCACGTCCAGTCCAGCTCTAATCCCTGAATATCAAATTCTGTGGCTACATCTTCAAGAAACATGGAAGATCGCACATCGCTCGATTCGTTCAAAAACCAGTTTTTAGGGTCAATTTTCGATTTAATATGTATGCCCTCAGGTTTTAAGCGAAGTGCGCCAGAATATGCCGTTATGCCATATTGCTCGCCACCTCTTGCTTGAGTTCGCAGCCATTCTTTTGCTTGCTGTAAATTTTTCGTTAAAACTATCGGGTATGTTTTTTGGACGGTTGAGAATAATTCTGTGGCTTTTGGTTTGTCGAGGTTTAGCACACTGCCGATGAATTCTGATAACAGTTCTGACCGGAATGAACGAAGGGAGACAGCAAGGTGCAGTTCCTCTTTTACTGTAAGCTGGTTGGAGCCCAGTGAGCCGTAGATATCTTCACCGTTTGTGTATTCTTTTTCGGAAAGTGAGCCGGATGCGTAAACATCCCAATGGGAATACTTTGTACTAATAGCCGAGAACCATTCCGGCAGTCCGGCTTCACCAGTGTTAATTTCCTGCCCGCCGCCAATTAGGCAAACGATTGTCGCCCAATCTTGATGGCGATCCAAGACACTAATAAGAAATTCAGGTTCAGACATTGTAAAGTTTGCAATGCCCTTTTCCTCGCCATAAAAGAAGACGCTTGTTCAGCTGTCCATGCACGTTGCGCTTCGTCAAAAATGGTAACTTTCTCTATGGGGGCTATGTCGCTTTGCAGGTTGTCGTCTCTAAAATGGTGAATGTTTTGTATGAAAGATTTCACCTTGGAGAGAGCCTGTTTTTTCGTGATTCCAGATTTTATGGCTTTGCTTTCGTCAACTTCATTTCTGGCTAAGGCTTCTTGTAAGACTTCAACCAGCGAACCGTTGCCTGACAGAAAGACGGCATGTTCACCCTCATCAGTATTGTGGCGCTCGTTTGCCAGTGTTAATCCGGCCAGTGTTTTTCCTGCACCGGGCACACCGGTTATAAAGCAAATTGATTTACGAGAATGCTTTTTTGAGTACTCGATTATTTCAGAAACTGCGGCTGACGTTTTTTCAAGGTTAATAGCGCCTGAGTCTGATCGAGATATCTCCTTAACGCTATGCCCTTTGTACAGAGCTTGCGCTGCTTCGATAATGGTCGGTGTGGGTTTGTAGATAGAGTTACACCATGCGACCGGATCAATTTGTTCAACTTGTTTAAGTGGCTCACCATGACCAATACGTTCAAGATGAGTACGAGAATCGTTTGGGGTAGTACATCGTGTGTGGTGTTTGTCGCTAATGGTTAAGATGCAAGCAGCAATATTCGACTTGTTGGCTTTTACTGGAAAGCACACGTTATCAGCATAGTTACCGAGTGCCATTTCAACTGATGCGCTTTCAGTTGCGATAACCATAGGAACAATTGGTACATTATGACTTTTCTCATGGAAATTTTTTAGATCTAGTGCATAATCCAACGCTTGAACTAACGCATGCTGTGTATGCTTTTTTTCGCCAGCTTTAAATTCTAATACGAAAACAACTCCAGAATGTATTATGACAACATCTACGCGTTTTCCCATGCGTGGAATTGCGTACTCAAAAGCGACAAAACTGTCTGGTAGAGTAAG
This sequence comes from Halodesulfovibrio sp. MK-HDV, assembly GCF_009914765.1. Classification (NCBI taxonomy): domain Bacteria; kingdom Pseudomonadati; phylum Thermodesulfobacteriota; class Desulfovibrionia; order Desulfovibrionales; family Desulfovibrionaceae; genus Halodesulfovibrio; species Halodesulfovibrio sp. MK-HDV. The sequence continues at coordinate 190,922 of NZ_WYDS01000006.1, forward strand.
CAATTGGCTTTGTAAAATTTCAATCTGCGAGATCCATGCGTTTCTTTGTAAGTCTTCAAGTGAAAACGGATGGCTCCTTGTGAGTGAACCTAAAATAGAATTTGGATCAGCAGCTAAGAATTCGCTTTGTGTAGCAGAGTAGTAAGCGCGTTGCATTATCAATATCCGATGGCTGTCATGTGAGGTGAATGGTGCTTTTCTGTATGTTCGCAGCAAGTTAAGATTTTTTATCAGCGGAGCCCGCGGGCAACAAGTAATTGTTTCAAAGATTACTTTGATACTCATCATAAGTCGTAGGTGAAATGTATTAATGCTCTGATTGATTTGTGATGTCTGTACGCTAGGTTGCATGAATAATGTCACTGGTGATGATGTTTGCCAGTTGAAGTCATGTTCACAGTGTAACGTACGGATTGAGTTATGAAAAAAGTTTTAGTTGTTCACGGTAGTCCACGGAAGCAGGGAAACAGTCATGCGGTTGTTGATGCTCTTTGTGAGGGTTTCAATGAGAATGTAGATATTACAACCTATGAATTATCGCGTCTTGATACAAAAGGGTGTCTTGCCTGCTTTGCGTGTAAAGGAAAGGCGGAGCGCTGCGTTGTAAATGATGGGCTCAGTGAGGTTTTGGACGCAGTGCACGAGATTGACGTACTGGTGCTCGCTGCTCCTGTGTATTTTGGGGATGTTTGCTCTCAGATGAAAACATTTATTGACCGCCTGTATCATTTGTTTTTGCCAAATTTTCATGACGCTACGCCTAATGATGACAGTACTGGCAATATTCGCGTGAGCCGTCTGCGTGAGGGGGTTAAGCTCGTTTTCATAACAACACAGGGAAGTGTTGATCCCGCATTGTTTGGCGATATTAATCCACGATACGAACGGTTCTTCAGATGGCTTGGCTTTGATGAAGTGTACAATATTAGAGGAGTGGGTGAGCCAGCTCGCCATGCTGGGCATCAAATGGATAAAGCCTTTGCGCAAGCTAGAGCGTTGGCTTCCGATGCTGTTGCTTAGTTGAGCCTGTTTGAAACAAATTTTCGATTGTTAAACATATGGCTTCCTTTATTGAAGGTAGTTGTTGGGGAAGAGCGGTGCAGGGGTGTGCCGCTCTTTTTTGTTGGCGTATCCATACTGACTACAGAGAGTGGTGTTTCAAGGGGTTGAATTGAGAAAATCTTTAGTTATTTTTTGATTATATTAATAAAATTACGAAAAAGTATTTTTTAAAAACTCTTAGGTGAATGCGGAGTTTGTCAGCTTGTCTCATGTAAGTGCCTGCTTTCTTATGTGTTTGTCCTTATAAAAGTTAACAATTGCTATAAATTAATTAAGCAGATTGCCGATCAGCAGGTAGGACAGAAAGTGATACATGCGAGGTTCATTATGATTACCGCAACATTGAATGCAGAAAATGTGCTGGCGAAACCTTTGGCGCAAGTAAACGCGCAATTGGCTTCTAAGCAGGATGAACGACTGGCAATGCCGCTTGCGCAACACAATGAGATGGTTCAGCCGAATGTGGTTGATTCTGTCGAGTTGTCTGATGAATATCAGGCGTTGATGGCGGGAGAAGTTGCCGGCGTGCAGTTTGATGCAAACGCACATGCGGGGATTATGAGTACTGCCGGAGCAGCACCCACCTCTGTTGAAGTAAGTGACGGGTATACAGAAGCACGCATGAACGCCATGCCGGAGTCTCCCACTGTGGAGGATGTGAAGAAAGTAATAATGCGCAACATGTCCCGCGCAGCCGATGAGGCCTTCTTCCGTGGCGATCAGCATACAGGTGCAGTAAACCATGCCGCTATTGCAGCACAGATGGGTGTTTCAGTTCCGCAAGCAGCGCTTGATGTACAAACGGTTCAGAGTGTTCAGTCTGTATCGACTGCACAGCCTGTTCCTCGTACTTCCGGAGCTGTGGGATACAAACCCATGAGTTCCCGCGCGGTTTCTTCAACTGCGCAATCGAGCATCCGTGTAACAGCGTAGAATGTATGACGGTGGTTTGTTGGTTTCAATCTTTACGCATATGAATGTTTGAGTATGACGAATGTTCAATATGTAACGGACAAGTTTCATGACAGGGATAGTATCCTATAAATCTTAGCATGATGCATCTGCTAGCCTGAGTTATGATACTTATGTCTAGGGATGGAAACCTGTTGGGAACAAATGCATCTCGCTATTTTCTCAATGAAGCTACCTGCTATGTGTTCCGCGCGTCCTTTTTAAAAAAGCTCCGCTATTGCTGTTTGTTGTCGTAAACAGTGCTAGCGGGGCTTTTTGTTTATTTATCGGATGGTTATAATTTGGGAGAATGAGCTGTTTGTGATTTTTCCGTAGAAGAAATGCAAATTTCCATGTGTGCTTATATATATAAACAACAGGCGAAAACATCATTTCCGACACCAATTAGGCACCAAGCTTAAGATACCTCGAATCGGTTATGGGTGTGCATCAACCCATACTCTTCGGCTCTAAGTGTCAGGGGTTTTGTGTTCAGAGCCTCATAGCCGGTTACGATTTTAACACGGTGTGGATTCTCTTTAAATGTAACGGGCTCAGCATAGTCATCGAGTGCCATTCTTCTTGGATTCGAGAGGGAGCATGACGTTTAAGTTTGTAAGGAGTCCTTGTATGCCGTTAGTGTTTGTTATGATGTTGTAGACACTAGACTTGCTAAGAAGGACTTAACAACCCGTGTTGTTGAATGAGATAATTTCGCGAATGTTCTGGTTCATTTTATTAAGTAGAACTGATTAAGCTGAGCTCGCTATTGCAGAATATTTAGATACTGATTCATAGTTAGCAGTTAGCAGGCGGCAGGCAGCTTGTATCCACGCAGGTACACGTAGCTTTGTGACAGATCTGTTGAGGGTGTGGTTGGCGTATCCAACAATGAAGTTTGAGATAGCGGAGGTTAAGACATCTGAGCTAATCTCTTTTTATGAATATTCTGATTCATCGCCAGCTCAGCCTTTGCTCGGGTTGAACGTGCTTTTTGATGAACTTATTTAGAAACGTAAGAGTGTCTTCTAAAATGTAATGGCTCAAGCATACGGATAAAAGAAAGCGCGGCAAAAGAGGCTGCCTATGGTGTTTATGTATCGCCAAAAGACACCACAAGCGAAATTCTGTCGAAATTCTGTAGCTCAGGCCGTTATCCCTATATACATAGACAGGCGTAACGAACGCGAGGTTTTCCATGTTTTGATACAAAAGGATCTGTCTATTCTTACATTTGTTCTCGTAGACAACCTTTCACAACCCGTTTTTAGACTCTGGCGTGTTGATTTGGTTAAGCCTGTACTCCTTAAACACTTCCAAATCTGTTCCAAATCCGTTTCGCATTCGCATCTGTAGCATGGAACATGGCAATCGGAGGTCTACGCACAAGCTTAGGGTTCTTTTAAGCAGTATGCCGGGAAGAAGGGACTTTATGTATTCTTTGGTAAAAGAGTTGTACTTCCTAATACGAATGCCACCTTCACCTATAGCGTTATGAAACCCTTTTTCAGAACTAAGAATCAGCCGTTTAAAAAGCTCTTATTGATTTAACGTTGTCAGCGTTGCACGTACATTTGGATCGAGAGTCCTGAAGTTCGCAAAAATACCCTGCGCTGCTTTCCATGTGGTGTCTGTAATCTTCAAATACGCGTCTGCGATAATGTGTTTCCGTTTCTTTGCATCAAAAGCGTAATGGTTGATGGCAATGCATTTATAGACAGTATGGTAGTAGACGATGCCGTTCAGATTTTGGAAAAGGATATGCTCTGGCGGAATCCGCTTCATCATTAACGTGTTGTAGTCGAACGCTGAACTGTCCGTTGAGAAAGCGTGAATGCCTGCAACTGATGTATTATGGGTAACAAGCGTATACCATTCATCATCGTACGTTTGCACGTAACCCTTTTCCAAAGCACTCGGGAGCGTAGAAATGCTATTAATTAACGTGGAGCCCATAGGAGCGTATAACGCGATAGAGCCTCGTTTAACTGTCACAGAATTCGTGTCTGGATAGATGATTGGCAACACCTTTTTCTTTAACGACGCAAAATAGGCAAGGTCATCAGTGCGCTCTTTTTTTTTGCGCATTTTTTAAATCCAATAGACGCGGATCGCTTTCTTCAACCTTAATGCATGTGACGTTCTTTTTACTGCCTAATTCGTATGCCTTAATCCATAGAGTGTAATTGATGGAAAACGAGGTTTCGCTTTCACGTTTAAAGTTCACATTTGCATTAGGGAATACAAGGCTTGTGTTACCGTCGGCATCGGATTGCAACGAGCTTATGTTTTCCACCTTTCTACGGAAACGGTGCAACTGGTTATTCTCGTTGTTAAAATAGAAGTAATCGTTTTTTTGCGTTGCAGAATCTTTTTCGCCGAACGCTTGGCAGGCCGCGAATTGATCTTCAAGCATTTGATCAAACAAATTCTCCACCAGAGGAAGGTGCTCATTCAGGGGAAGTTGTTCATTCTCTAAAAAGAGTAGGCTTTCAATTTTTTGGAGGAGTTTTTTTGTCCCGCTTTTTTCATGAGGAATGCCTCGCAGGTTCGTAAATTGACCTGTGTCGATGTCGGAAATGATGTAGAAACCACGTTGCGGCGGGAGATAGTTCTTTTCGTAAAAATCGTAGAAAAATATACAACCTATGATGAAAAGAGCCGCGCAGTAGATGCGGTCATTAGTTTTGTATCAGACATGAAGTGGTACCTTAGAACATGGGGAATAGGAATTGGGGAGAAGTGGGCAACTATGTAGCTCGTAAGGGTAGTTTTTGGAAGAAAATACCTTTCCGAATAATTATGCAACTTCGAGAAGAAACAGGTGATGTGATGCTAATAACATGTGCCGTGCGTTGCGGTGGAGTGTGCCCTTCTGAGTGGTGTGTGGTGAGGAAAATTTTAACGAAAAGACAAAATTCAACGGCTCATGATTAAATAAAAAAGCGGAAAAATGGTGCAATCGCAAGAAATAAGTAATTTTTTGATAATAAGCATTATGCCATGCGTTGCGGCGGGTGGTGGTGTTTTGAATAGTAATGGCTGAGTAGCTTCTATCGAAAAGGCAAACGGCAAGGGATTGAACAAAAAAAGCGGACATGATGTCCACTGGATGAGAAAACGATTGGCAGTAATGTTCAAAAGTATCTGATGAGGCGATGCGGGCTTCACACCGCCTCATACAGGCACTCTGTTTAGTACAGAGTGTGTGGGCTATGGACTATTTCTAAAGGAATCCGAGATGAAAAGCGCTCTGAGCAGAAGCTTTTTGCACGGACTTATTTAAAAACAACCCTTAGCCTAACTTTCTAAAATTTCTTTTTTGAGATTATCAGGAAGTTCAGAATGCATACGTACTGCAAAGCTGCTGCCTTCCCCTTGTTCGGAGGCTACAGAGATAGTGCCACCGTGTTGTTGTACTGTCTGGTTCGCCACAAACAATCCGATGCCGGTTCCCGCAGAGCCTTTGGAAGAGAAGAAGAGCGTAAACAGCTTTTCCCGTGTTTCCTGTGACATCCCTGTGCCGTTGTCGGTAATGGTAAAATCGATCGTCTTACCATCTGTGCACACTGAAAATTCTACACAGTATTCGGCTGTCGAACGTGCTGCGTCGCAAGAATCAACAGCATTTTCTAAAATATTTACAAGAGCTGAAGATAATCCGCCATAATCTGCCTCAATGGTGCCGTCTTCCGGCACGATACAGTTGAAGGTAACACCCTTAGCCTCGGCTTTAGGACGGATGATGCTTTCAATTTCCCGTACAAAGTTCGGCAGAATAATTACTTCCCAGTTTAGCGAACGCTCTTTTGCGTAGTGCAGAATATCCAGCACCATTTTACGCAAACGGTCGATGAGGTGCGAAAGGTCGTTGTAACTATCTTCAATGCGTTCCGGCTTATCCAAATTGATGCCGGTACCAAGACGGTAGATGCCACCATCCAGTGCTGTAAGCAGCCCTTTAATACCATGTGCGGTGGAACCCAACAGCAGGCCAAGCGTTGAAAGCCTATCCTGCAAAGCACGAAGTTGCGTGATATCTGTAGACATCTCCATAACTTCAGCAATATTTCCTTCCACATCACAAATCGGAGCTGTCCAGATAAGTACGTTACGTTGTTCGCCAGTTTTAGTGGTGATTACTGTTTCGTACTGATGAGTTTTGCCATCTTCAAATGTCTTCATAACCGGACATTTGTTGCATGGCGTGTCCCTGTGGGCATAGAGTTTGTGACAGCTCTTGCCGAGAGAACTGCCAAAATCTTCGCGGAATCGTCTGTTGTTCGCGATAATCTTGAGGTTCTTGTCCTGTACGCTAATATAGCAGGGGGATTCTTCAAAAAGCTGTTGGTAACGATGACGCGTAATACGCAGTTCTTCCTGCATACTTTGTACTTCTGTCACGTCTGCTGCCAATTCAAGCACCAGTTCAATCGTGCCGTCATTGTCCAAAATAGGCACGGCGTTAACCTGTACCGGCAGCTTCTTCCCATTTTTATCTGTAATAATTTCTTGCGAAGATTGAGCGTCACCAGAAAGAAGAACGCGTTCAACAGGCGAGCTGTCAGGGCGGCTTACATCGTTTTCTTTGTATGCCCACCAGCTAGGTTTGCCTGTGGAAGGGCCAATGCGTTCGTTGAATAGCGGGTTTGTGGAAACGATTTCGCTGTCGGCGTTGTGTACGGAGACAAAACACGGCAGCTGGTTGAACATAGAAGCGCCACCATCGATAAGATTAACGATAGTGCGTAGTCCATCCGCAAAACCTTCTGCAATTTGCAGCGCGGCAAGCTGTCGTTCCTGTTCCACGAGTTGTGTTGCCTGTTCGTCAACAAGGCGTTCAAGATCGCATGTGTACTGGTTGAGCTGACGACGCATCTCAATGCGTTCGTGCGCACGTTTAAGTGCAATCTCCAATGCGTCTTCGTTGATAGGCTTAGTGATGAAGTCAGTAGCATTATTTTTGATGCTCTGAATGGCTAGGTCCATGTCGCCGTGGCCGGTGATCATGATGACTTCGGTATCCGGAGCTTGAAATTTGAATCGCTCAAGTAAATCAAGGCCGGTTATTCCGGGCATTTTAATGTCCGTGAGCACAATCTGTGGCTCATACTTATTGAATAACTCGATGCCTTCTTCGCCGCTGGCGGCTGTGTGTACAATGTATCCTAGATCCCGGAGCGACAGACCTAAGATCTTTCGAATGCCTTCCTCATCATCCACGAGCAGGATCGTGTGCAACATTATTCCTCCAGCGGGTTAGCGAGGATTTGTTTGGTGTTCGGCGTTTCGTTGTTTTTCAAATGCCTCCGGTAGCTGGAGAAAACCTTTTTGTAAAAAGGTTATTCCCCAGACTCCGTTCCAAAAACTTTTATCAGGGCTGATTGAAGTTTTGAGTACACCTAAGTCTAGCAGACTAAGTGTTCCCTCCACAAAAAAGTCAGCCTTAATCGCGGTCAATGCGGGTACAGAACAGCGCCCTTGTCCCTCGGAGAGCCGCCGGAGGCAATTATCTTCAATAACTTAATCTTTGTCAGCCAGCGCACTTTTGATAATTTCAAGCAGTGCCTTAGGATCGAAAGGTTTTTTCAGCGACGCGACAGCGTTTTTGATAGCGAGATGGATACCTGGCAGACCGCTGATTACGATAACCGGAGTATTTTCGAAGCCTGGTTCTTTTGCCATTTTGCGGTAAAAGCGTGGGCCCCATTCTTCCGGCATTTCCAGATCAAGAGTTACGAGATCTGGTTTTTCGCGCTTCAGCACTTCGATACCTTCGGCACCATTAGAAGCTGAGCATGTTGCGTAGCCATTATCGGTTAAAATATCGATAAGGTATTTAACAATATATGGATCGTCATCAATGACAAGGACTTTATGTGGCATTGTAGACACTCCTTGGTAGTAGCAGGTTATTCGGAAACACTTTGGTTCAGCAGACCACGTACGATAGCGAGAAGCTTATCAGGGCTCGGGGGCTTTTCCACATAGGCTTCGGGCGGTGCGAGTTCCGTTTCCGATATACCTATCATGTTAAGAGCGTGGGCAAAACCCTCTGGAGCTACCGCAGAAAGCATCACTACCGGCACATTTGCCAGTTCCGGCGTTGTTCTAATTTTTCGGTACATATTGATTCCGCCCCATTCGGGCATCATCACATCAAGTACGATTAAAGATGGCTTGTTAGCGCGCGCTTTATCGTAACCTTCACTGCCGTTACGGGCACTTTCTACCCGCATGCCACTTGTTTCGAACAGCGTCTTTAAGAACAGCCTGAAACTGAGTTCGTCATCTACTACAAGTACGCGCGGTGTATTCATGTTTCACCTCTAACCAGCTTGTGTCACTATGCACGCGACACGCTGGCGACAGGGCAGGCGGAACGGACAACAACCTGTTCAATGGTGCTGCCAAGTTCTGCGTCTTCTGCTGGAACTTCAGCAGTATGGTGTGCCATGATGATAAGGTCGGCTTGTTTTTCCCGTGCGAATTTAAGAATTTCAACGTACGGGGTGCCTTCCCAAATTTCTACATCATAGTTGTCATAGTCTTTCAGTTTGGAAACATAGCGTTCGTCAATTTTCTTCTGTGCAGATTCGAGCTGACGTTCAATGTCACTTTGAGACGGGAACAGACCCATTTTAGAGCTGGTCATATCGAATGCGTGGAAGATGTTGAGCTTTGCGCCTATTTCCTCAGCGGTTGTGCGTGCAAACTCAAATGCATTATCTGCTGCAGGAGAAAAGTCCGTACAGTATACGATATTGGAGAAGAGTTTCCAGCAAGTTGTGCATGGTCTGTTTACGATGAGCACAGGGCACTTGGCGAGACGCGCTACTTTTTCCATAGTACGGCCTACAATAGAGCGGGAACGGGCAGATTCTGGATCATCGTCACGGGTGTTTGCGCCCATAACAATAAGATCAACCCCTTCCTTGCGTGCAAAGCGAAGGATTTCTGTAGCAGGAACGCCAACGGCAAGTTCCAGTGCTGTTTTTTCGTAATCAGCCAATTGAGCCGCATATGTTGTAGTTAATTCTTCCATTACCCAGTCACGGTAATCGGCATCAACTGTTTCCTCTTCGCCGGAGCGAAGGTCGGTTACAGTAGTGCTGAAACCTCGGGATGGAACGCCGAGAACATGCAGGGTATACAGTTTAGCATCGTTTTTTTGTGCAAGATCAAAAGAAACCTTGGCTGCGTTATCGCAAGCGGGAGAAGCTGATGTAGCGAACAGAATTTTCTTAAACATATGCTACCTCCTGAGGCTGCATGTAGGGGAACCACCCTGGAAACTAAGCTCCCAGGCAATTCCTTCGATTACTTCAAAGAGAGAGAACGTAGTGTTACAGTAAAGCTCACTTGTTCTGTCCCCGAATAGTACATGTCGCATTTGGCCAAGTGAAAATGGCATGTCCAACAGACTTTCGAGACGGAAAAACCGCAACTCATGCCTGCCAGTATTGTTTATGCCGCGAACCAGAGTATGGATGTTCATTTCCGGCGTACCGGGAGCACCTGTCATCTCCAGTTGTCTATAGAGCTCCAAATGCGTGAATTCCTCTGTCGTGCATCCTGAATCTTTGCAGGCAGCCGCATCGCTGCAGGCTCCCTGCAAAAAAAGATTCAGGCGAAGTACATCTGGATACGCAGAAAACAAGGAGAAGAACGAGCGCAGTGTCACTCCATCCTCAAGCACAACCTTATTACTAAGGCAGCTGATAACATCCGTAATGGCTGCATTGTTCAGCCGGAGTGTTCCATCATGTGCCAAGGTGAGTTCTTCCATGCTGCTTCTCCTGTTTACATGCTATTTTAGAGGCTGATGGCAGGCTTTACACTGCACAGGGCCTTTGTTCTGTTGTTCGTGACAAGTGATGCACTGTAAGTGGAAGGCTCTGCGTAATGGTGTGATTCCTTTTTGCTTTTTCACGGTGTGGCAGTCTGCACAAGGAAGTTCTTCATCATATTCAAGAACTTTCTTGCCGTCTTCACTACCGTGGTGACATGCAGAGCAGTCATCATCCAAGCCAGCTTTCTCGTTATGTGCATCGTGGTCAAATGCTGCAGGTGCATATTTGAACGGCGCAAGCTGCGGTACGTCCATTTCACCTTCCGGCATGCCTTCAGCAAATGCGGATGCTACCGGAACGGTCAGCATGAGGGCAAAGACCATCAGTATCGAAGTGAATACTTTGTTCATGGTGCTCTCCATTTATTCCGGTTTTTCCATTAACTCATAAATGAGGTCGCCGAGGAACTTCAGTTGAATTCCTAGGTCGTAATGGTGGATAACATCTTCAAGGCCGCCGTGGCAGTTATGACACGGTGCGATGCAGATTTTAGCGCCGGTTGCTTTAAGCTGGTTAGCTTTAGCAAGGTTGCCTTCTACACGAACCTTTTTGAATGGAGGGCCACAGTTAATAACACCACCGCCTGCTGAACAACAGTAGTTGTGCTCACGGTTTGGATACATTTCTACGATGTTGTCACACAGCTGGTGAGCAACATAACGCAGTTTATCCATAAGGCCGTAGCCGCGGATGATGTTACAAGGGTCATGGATGGTAACTGGTTCCTGAATTTTGTGGGTAAGCTTGATGCGACCCTGCTCAAAAAGTTCTGCAAAGAACTCAATTGAGTGTACTACAGGCACCGGATAGTCTTTCCAACCAAGCCAGCGGTTACCGTTATCGTAAATAGAACGGAATGCGTGACCACATTCGCCCATAACAATACGGCTTACTTTAAGCTTCTGCGCCAGTTCAAAGTGCTGACGTTTCAAGCGACCCATCATTTCAAAGTCGCCTGAGTACATGCACATGTCACTGTTATCCCAGCCCGGCATGGACGGCATTGTCCAGTCACAGCCAGCCTCGTTCATGATAGCAGCAGCCTGATAGATGAGTTGGGTACGGAATTTTGGTTCCGGTGCGATAACGGAGTAGTAGAAGTCAGCGCCTTCTTTATCCATTGGAATACGAATATTCGGGAATTCTTCCCGTGCTTCATCTTCCTGCCAGAAAAGGCTGTCTACCCACTCGTCATCTTTTACCCACATCTGGTTCATGGTCGCAGAGTGAGAGTTTGCGGTATCCTGAAGGTACTGTGGTGTTACGCCAAGCTGGTGGCAGAACCGACGGATGGTGGTCATAATGTAGGCCACGTCAATACCGATCGGACAATAGTGCACACAGCGGCGGCACAAGTTACATTCAGTGTATGCAATCTGTGCCATGCCGTAGATATCTTCAGGAGTTACTTTGCCGTCTGCGGCAAGTAACTTTGTCATGGTTGCAGAAACCTTACCTACAGGAGAGTAGGAAGGATCGTTGTCATGAGATACGAAGAAGTGGCAAGCCTCTGCACACATGCCGCAACGCATGCAGCTTTCGGAGAAGGCTTTTAACTTGGCACCGGTTTCATTATCAATGAGAGCTTTGAATGTCTGCTGGATCTTCTCAGTAGTAAGATTACTTACACCGAAGGAAAGACCTGCATCCTCAATTTTTCTGTCTTGAATACTCATTTATTTCCTCCCGCCCGTTACCAGTCTTTACAATGGCGGACACCGCCGAATTCAGATCCGATGTAGGCTCTGGTGAACAGGGCGAACAGGATGTGAGCAAGACGGGTAAACGGAATGGCAACGATAAGAGCTTCTGCTGTGAGTACGTGCAGCAGTGGCATAATTTCTCCGCCTACGCTCCATGAACCGAGTATTGCTGTAACAAAAGGAGCCGCAACAAGACCAAGGCTAATCCAGTCGTTAGTGCGGGTAACAAAGCGGACAGTCGCGTTAGTAAGGCGGCGGTACACAAAGTAACAGCAACAGGCGATAACAATAAGTGTAAGCACATCAGCAGCTTTAGTTGGTAGAGTCGGGTAGGTGATACCGAACGCATTTTCCAAAAGAATCTGATGAGGAGTTACAAAAATAACCAAAACAACAAAGCAAATATGAAACACAAAAGTAACTGCAGTAAGAACTGGATTTGCTTTCCAACCAAGTGATTTGTAAGGAATAAGCCAGTTGAAAATTGAGCGGAAACTAAATTTCCAGCTCATGTAAGCTACAGATGACGCATCTTTTTGTTTAGCAAGGGAGTACATGGACCACAGGCGCCACACTGCGGTTACAGCCAAAATGATGAAGGCTGCCCATGCTAACGGTCCTACAGCGAAATTGTAGAGACTGTTCATAGCGAAATCTCCGGTCGGTTATTTAGGCACATTAGCGACAATACGCAGAGCTTTTCCATCGTGCAGACCACGAACGAGAACTTTGCTGCCATCTGCATTAAAGATAGGGTCAAAGCACATATCAAACTCGCCGCCAACAGCTTTGCCGTTAACGAGTACAGTGTATCGTCCGTCTTTACGTACTTTAGCAGCAACCGCATCGCTGTTCGGACAGAACACAGGTTTCCACGCCATATCGTATGATCCATCCCAAACGGAACCGTTTACACAAACACGCCAATTTTTATTCAAGGTGTTTGCCAAAGCAGCAGCTTTTTTTCCGTCAGGAGAAACAGCAAGATCTGTCACAACAGGAGAACGCATAGCCCAAGGCTTGTCGTTTACTGCAACAGAAAATTTGCCGAACTCAGGAGCAACAATCGCGTAGAGGTTTTCGCCGTCTGCGCTGTACTGTTGATGCCAACAGTTAGCGTAAGTGGCTTGCCATATGAGTTGTCCGTCCTTAGCCATACCCCATTTTCCACCCTGACGAACAGGTGCAACAACGTGCTTGCCGTTAGGTGTAAAACATGGGTTCCACACACCCTGATAGGTATTATCCCAAAGGGTATTGTCTACAATAATACTGTAATCGTAGAGGTTGAGTCGCACCTGAGCAGCAACGCGGTATGCGTTGTTATCGAATACAGGTGTCCATAAATTCATGAGATTGTTATCCCATGCAACGCCGTCCACTGCGATGGAGAAAATACCACTGCGGAATGTTGCAAGGTCAGCCTGAGCCATAGACTTAACCTGAACGACTGCCGCTGATTTTGTACCATCAGAGCTCAACGTAAAGTTGTTAGCGTTTTCAAAAAGGTTTTCCCAGATTGCTCCGTCCACAGACATGCCATACCTCATGTCTTGTTGAACAGCTGTGGCAACTTTGTTGCCGTCAGCACTGAACAATGGGGACCAGACAAAGCCGTAGGTTTCATCCCAAGCTTTGCCGCCTACCATCATGGTCCACTCTTCGTCCTGCATTGCGTAGCAGCAGAGTTCGCCATTGGCAGAGTGCTTAAGTTCCCACAATTTTTCGAATGTGTTTTCTGAAACACTATCATTCGTCCGTATTGAGAACTCAGCATCATCTACACAGACAACGGCAGAAGCCTTTTCTCCGTCAGGAGAAATAAAAATCTCTTCTTGCCACTTGTGGTTACTGTCGGGTGTCATGTCCGCAATAGTGCGCTGACCGACCTCCCAATTCCACATTTCAGTTTTATACATGCTGGCCTCCTTGGCCATCCAAGGGTTAACAGACGTTCCTTTTGTCAATACACATGGCAAAAGGGAGAAATATAGTTGCAAACCATATTTCCCTATTTCGTTAATAATGTAGCACAGAGAAATGGAAAAACGGTCAATAAAAATGAAATTAATACGTAACAAGCGCGGTGGGAAATACCCTTAGTCACATTAATCTTTTATAATGTTCCTAAAAACAGCATGTTACAAACTGTATTATTGTGATTATAACTCTACTGTTTTGGTATGTAACTCTCGCTGCAGTTCGATCTACGTTCTTTTTTGGCACTAAACGCATAAAGTAGAGTGCTGCGGTATTAAATCGATGCATAAAAGTATTTTGAATACCAAAGTACAGTCTATAAGAACTACGTATTATCATGCAGTATTCATTAGAGAAATAAAAATATGAAAAAATATAAACTCTACACAGCAGGTATAGAATAACACGAGATAACACGACTATTCGCGGTAATTGCTTACAGTTTACTGAAATGCCAAATACATAAAGGTAAGGGTAAAAAAGCAGTAGCGAGGCTGTTTTTAATATCTACTGTTGCAGTATGGAATTAAAGTTAGATAAATTAATCTGTTAGCGAGTACTTACAAGTGGGGTTTTTAAATGGTGAAAACGAAACAAAAAAAGACTCAGAATCACATATAATGATGTGATTCTGAGTCTTGTAAAACTGGTGTGTATTTTACTGGGTGGAGGGAATGAGCAAACAGTGGCCATCACTCCATGCCATGCATCGCTCTGCCATGCATTTTCCGTGATCTGAAGTGTCGTCTTTGAAACGGAAGGCAAAGTCTGCATTACCTAGTTGAAACGGACAGATGAGTTTTTTGGCTTCATCGGGTGAACGCTTTGGTTGTTGCATAAAAATCTCCAATTGTTGCTTATGCCACAACTCAAACTTGATTTTTATTATAAACTTGTGAGATATAGTTATATAGCTTGAAAGTCTTTTTATTTTCTTGACGCATTATGCGTAACTATTTGGAGTATAACTATGGGGGGGAAAGATGAGAGGACAAAAGAAAAGCGGTTAGCTTTTTCAAACTAACCGCAAACGTGTTTCGTGGTGGTGGGGGGAGGATTTGAACCTCCGAAGGCGTACGCCGACAGATTTACAGTCTGTTCCCTTTGGCCACTCGGGAACCCCACCATGTATGGTCTTGCCTAGGAATTTGCTGTTCCTTGGCAACGGAAAGGGGTTCTACGCATGGCCACT